>JAAFHN010000024.1 GCA_013298415.1 Comamonadaceae bacterium | reverse complement strand
GCTGCTATCAAGGATCAAAAAAAGATCGGTGCGTTCGATGTGCCGGGCGACCTGGCGCGGACTTGGCTCACCCAGCCGAACCCCCACGGCAAGACCAATGCCGAAGTACTCAGACCGTACGCCAATGGGATCGACGTGGCGCGCCGCACCCGAGGTGTTTGGATCATAGATTTCGGCGAGAAGGCGGCACTGGACGATGCCCGGCTGTTCGAGCTCCCCTTCGAATACGCAGAGGCGAACGTGAGGGCTGTGCGACAGGCGAACGCTCGGTCGTCGCGCGCCACAGCTTGGTGGCGGCACGGCGACCCACAGCCGTCAATGCGCAAGGCAGTGGCCACGCTGTCGCGTTTCATCGTCACACCCGAGGTAGCGAAGCATCGTTTGTTCTCATGGCTTCCTGGTGCGGCCTTGGCTGACTGCAAATTGATGGTTATTTCAGCCGCCGACGACACGACCTTCGGGATCCTGCACAGCCGGATGCACGAGCTTTGGGCTCTCTCGCAGGCCTCCATGCACGGCGTGGGCAACGACCCCCGCTACACCCCCACCACCTGCTTCGAAACCTTCCCCTTCCCCGCTGGCCTCACGCCGCTGGATACCGCTCACCAGCGCGTGGAAACGCTCGCCAGCGGCGCCAGCATCCCCGCAGACCTTGAAAACGCGGCCTCAAATGAAGATTTGAAGCAAAAATCAAGCTCTGTCCAGATGAAATCAACATCCGTTGCTACCAAAAACAAAGCGGGCAGAGATCATGCCATCGCGATTGCCGAAGCCGCCAAGCGCCTAGACGATCTGCGCCGCAACTGGCTGAACCCACCCGAGTGGACTCAAACTGTGCCCGAAGTGATCCCGCTCGGCATGAGCGAATCGCCCTACCCTGATCGCATCTTGCCACGCGATGGTTTGAGCGCCGCCGATCTCAAATCGCTCAGCCAGCGCACCCTCACCAACCTCTACAACCAGCGCCCCGCCTGGCTATCCGCTGCCCACACAGCGCTAGACCTCGCAGTAGCCGCCGCCTACCACTGGCCCGACTACACCCCCGAAACCCCCGACGAAGAAATCCTAAAACGTCTCCTAGCCCTCAACCTGGAGCGTGCCGCCGAGCAAACCTGAAGTTCGACGGATTGACTCCCTCTCGCGCGAGAGAGGGAGCCACCGCACAAGCGGCAGCGCCGCCCGGGGTAAACGCGTAGAAGGCAACGAACACCACAAACGCGATTTACGCGAGCACAACGATACAATCGCCTCCATCTCATTTCTTTCGAGGTGAAACCATGGGCGTGATGCTGGAAGTCGAAGTTGCCGAGCCTGCCGATCAAAAGGCGAGGGACGCCTTGCAGGGCAACTTGCCCGCACTGACGCGGCTGCTTTCAGTTGCAGCGCCCCTGCTCTTGGCTGGAATAGAAAAACAGAGAGCAGCCAGGATCGAAAGATTGGTGGACGCACTTAACGACGGACTTGAGCCGACGCCGCTCGACATCACGCTCGCCCAACTACAGGCCAAGGCCCAGCGGCAAGTGTTTGAATCCACCGAATGGCTCAGCTCCGCACAGGTCACCCAGCTTGCCGGGTTGGGCGACAGAAACCCAGCCGCCACCGTGAACCGATGGAAGGCAGAGCGTCGAGTGTTTGCGATCAAGCACAGGGAGCGAGATTTGTACCCGCGCTATGCGTTTGGGGCAGACTTCAAGCCCCTGCCTGGCGTGAGGCCCATTTTGGCCGCGCTGCCCTGGCAGCACCCGGATTTGGTGGCTTCTTGGTTTGCAAGCACCTCAGCATTTTTGGACGGCAAGTGCCCGCATCAGCTCTTGGCCGATGATGCAAAGAGGGTGCTGGCCGCAGCCCAAGATGCTGCGCAAAACGTGATGTCTCCGGCTTAGCCGCTTCTCGACAAACCGGATGCCGACACTCGCCGAATTGTTGGACGCGAATGCGTTGAAGGCGGTCCACGTGCAAACCGTGGCATGGCCGAGCGAAGCCGATGTTTGGCGCGTGTATGTCGGCTCGCGCCCAGCGGATGCCTTCAACCCAAGCGCGGTGGCAAACGCGCGATTTTCCCCGCTGCGCCCTCCCCCTGGCGTGGGAGCGCTGCCGGTGCTCTACGGCGCCGCTCGGCTGCAAACGGCTTTCATGGAAGTACTGCTGCGAGACGCACCGCTGCCTTCGCATGGCTACATCTTGTCAATCGACAGATCAAGAGAAGTTCGGCGCGTGGCGCGGCTTCGGGTGGCAGCCAAAAGCAGCAAGCCCTTGCTGCTGGCTGACTTCACCGCGCTTGGCCTGCGTGCGCTAGGTCTTAGCCGGGCACAGGTGGTAGAAAGCGGCCCCGGTGACTACGCGAGCACCCAGCGCCTCGCGCAGTGGTTGCTGAAAGCGCGACCCGAAATCGACGGTATCCGATGGATGTCTCGGCAAGACGATCAAGGCATGGCCGTGGTGTTTTTCGAACGCACAGCGGGCAGGATCAAGCTGAGCAGCGAGGAAGAAAACAGTCCGTTTACCAGCGGCCCACATCTCGAAACTTTGCTCGACACCCTGAAGCAAATCGGCGCGTCGGTGCGGCTGCACTGAGCAGAATCGCCAGTCGGTGAAGTAGGTAATTTCGTTTTTCATAGCAACGAGGGCCCTAAATACCTGGACACAGTGGCTAAATTCCGGCGAAAAATCGCTTGAGGATGCCTTTTGCTGCGTCGTGCGGGGTTTGGGTATCCGCGCTGAAAACGGCACGGTTGGGCATCGACCGCAACCATGTCAACTGCCGCTTGGCCAACTGGCGGGTGGCGGCCACGCCGGTTTGCATCAGCTCGGCTTGCAGCGCAGCGCCTGAGAGGCCGCGATCCATGGCTTCCCAAGCTTGGCGGTAGCCCACGGCGCGCATGGCGGGGGTTTGAGCGCTGAGCTGCGGGTCGAGACGCAGGGCTTGCATTTCGGCTTCAAAGCCCGCGGCGAGCATGACTTCGAAGCGGGATTTGATGCGGGCATGGAGCCAGGTGCGGTTTTGCGGCTCCAGGCTCACGAGCGGGACATCCAGCGCGTCAGCGGCAGGCTGCTCGGCGATCCACTGGCTGAGTGCTTTTCCTGTGGCGCGCCACACTTCGAGCGCGCGGCCCACGCGCTGGCTGTCGTTGGGGGCAAGGCGCGCGGCGGTGAGCGCGTCGTGTAAGGCCAGCTCGGCATGCATGGCGGGCCAGCTTTTGGCAGCGGCCTCCTCTGCAATTTCAGCGCGGATCGCCTCGTTTGCCTGCGGCAACTCGGCCAAGCCCTCGGTGAGCGCTTTGAAGTACAGCATGGTGCCGCCTACGATCAGCGCCACCTTGCCTCGAGCGTGAATCGCGCCGATCAGGCGGCGCGCGTCGCGGGCAAAGTCGGCCGCGTTGTAAGGCTCGTACGGCTCGCGGATGTCGATCAGGTGGTGTGGCAGGGCAGCGCGCTCGGCGGCGCTGGGCTTGGCCGTGCCGACGTCCATGCGGCGATACACGAGCGCCGAATCCATGCTGATGATTTCGGCATCCAGCTCTTGGGCCAGGGCAAGCGCCAACGCGCTTTTGCCGCTGGCCGTGGGCCCTGCAATGCACAGCGTGCGCATGCTCAGGCAGCGGGTGGCTTGCCGTGGCGCTGCACGAGCGTCCAGGCGTTGAGGGAAATCAAAGCTGCCCAAAAGGCCACGCCATTGGTGAGTGCGAGCACCGTGCCATCAAGCGCCTTGCCCAGCCAAGCGCCCACGGCAAACGCCACGCACATCATCACAAAACCGTTCAAGGCCGATGCTGCGCCCGCCGCATGGGGAAACGGCCCGGTGCAGCCCGCTTGGCCCACAGGCTGGTGGATGCCGTGGCCGAGCATGAACACGTAGTAAGGCAGCATGATGGCCCAAGGCCCGAGCGGCCCCTGCGCCCAATCGAACCAGCCCGCGCAGCCGATCAAAGCACCTGCTAGCAAAGTGATGAAGCCACCAAAGAAGCTGGTGCGCTGCATGCCCACTCGGGCGAGCAGACGGCGGCAAAGGAAGGTGCCCGTGATGTACACCAAGCTCATGCTGGCCGCCAAAAAGCCGTAGAACAGCGGCGAGAGCTTCAGCACTTCGATGAACACAAATGAAGACGCGGCCAAAAACACGAATAGGCCCGCGTAGCTGAAAGTGGCGGAAAAGGAGTAAGCCCAAAACGTGGGATGCCGGGCTATCTGCGCCCAGGTGTCAAAGAGTGCGCGAGGCGAAAGCGCATCAGGCCGGGGGGTGGCCAGCGTCTCGGCATAGCGCAGCGCGATCAAGGCGGCAAGCACTGCGCCGTACACCGAAAGCGCAAGCAAGGCCAATCGCCAGCCGAAAGCCTGGGTGAGCAAACCACCCAGGGGCGCAGACAGCACCGCCACCACGCCCAGGCCGCCCAGGCCTTTGGCAAGCACCTTGGCCCCTTCCGCAGGGGCATACAAATCCCGCACGATGGCGCGCGCCGCCATCACCGCCGCGCCCATGCCCAAGCCCTGCACGGCGCGGCAGGCAATCAGCGCTTCCATGTGCGCGGCAAAGGTGCAGGCCACGCCCGCCAGGGTGTAGAGCGCCAGGCCCCAGAGCAGAATCGGTTTGCGGCCCCAGCGATCACTGGCTGGGCCCCACACGAGCTGGCTGATGCCAAAAGCCAAGAGCAGCGCCGTGAGTGTGAGCTGCGCTTGCGGCTTGCCCGCCCCAAACGCAGCAGTGAGCCCTGGCAGTGCGGGCAAATACAAATCTGTGGTGATCGGCTGGATGCCCAAAAGCGCGGCCAAGATCAGCACCACAGGCATGCCCGAGCGCAAGTTTGCAGTGGCTGCGGCTGCGGCTTCAGCTGCGGCCGCCGCGCTCACGGGGGCCAGCAGGCTTGGTGGAACAGCCACTATCGGCCTCGCATGAAAAATTTGTCCAGCTCGGCCAGGCTGAGGGCGCGCCAAGTGGGGCGGCCGTGGTTGCACTGGTCGCTGCGCTCTGTTGTTTCCATTTGTCGGAGCAATGCGTTCATTTCTTCAAGGCTCAAGCGGCGGTTGGCCCGCACCGCGCCGTGGCAAGCCATGGTGGAGAGCAGCTCGTGCTGGGCTTGCGTCACGGCCTGAGATGCGCCGTGAGTAGACAAATCCGCGAGCACGCTGCGGGCAAGCGCCACCGGATCGGCATCGCTGAGCGCAAGCGGCACGGCTCGCACCGCCAAGGTTTTGGTGGAAAACGCCGTGATTTCCAGGCCCAGCTTTGTAAGTGCCGACTCAGACTGCTCAGCGGTTGCCACCTCTTGCGGCGTAGCGGCAAACGTGGCCGGAATCAGCATGGCTTGGCTTGCCACGCGCTGGTCTCGCGCATCAAGCTGCGCTTTGAGCTGTTCGTACACGATGCGCTCGTGCGCCGCATGCATGTCCACCACGATCAAGCCATCGGCACTTTGCGAAAGGATGTAAATGCCGTGGAGCTGGGCCAAGGCGCGGCCGAGCGGCCAATGGCTTGCGGTCTCGGGCGTTGCGGCCGCGAGCGTGGGCGTGGGCGTTGACTGCGGTGCAGGCCGCTGCCAAAGCGCCTGCAACTGCGCCATGGCCGCCGCGCCATCCACGCGCTCGGGCAAACGCGGCTGCATCCAAACTGGCGCCCCGCGCTCAGCCACCAAGTTTGCCGCCGCGAGCTCGGCATGCTGGGCATCGCTCAGCCCTCGCAGCAGCGCAGGCGCTGCCACCTCGGTGCTCGCAGCTCGCGGCGCGGCCAAGGCCTGGGCCACACCATGCAACACGGCCTGATGCACCTCGCGCCCATCGCGAAAGCGCACCTCAATTTTGGTGGGATGCACGTTCACGTCCACCCGCTCAGGCGGCACTTGCATGAAGAGCACGTAGGCCGCCTGCTTGTGGCCATGCAGCACATCGGCATAGGCTTGGCGAGCCGCATGCGTGCTGACCTTTTCGCGCACGTAGCGGCCATTCACGTAGGCAAACTGCATGTCGGCCCGCGAGCGCGCCACCTCGGGCGTGCCCACCCAGCCGCGCACTTGCACTGGGCCTGCGGCAAAGTTCACTTCGATTGCGGCTTGCCCAAAGTCTTCGCCCATCACATCAGTCATGCGCTGGCGCGGGCTGGCGGCGCGCCACTGGTCTGTCATTTTTCCTTCGTGCCAGATCTCAAAGCTCACATCCGGGCGCACCAAGGCGTGGCGGCGCACGGCCTCCACGCAATGCGCAAGCTCGGTGGCATCGGTCTTCAAAAACTTGCGCCGCGCGGGCGTGGCAAAAAAGAGTTCGCGCACTTCCACCGTGGTGCCCACTTCGCGGGCTGCGGCCTCGATCTCGCCGCTGCGGGCATCGATCATGTGCGCGCTCTGCCCTGCCACTCGCGAGGTGATGGTCAACTCGGCGATGGATGCAATGGCTGCGAGCGCCTCGCCGCGAAAGCCCATGGTGAGTACCGATTCCAAGTCATCCAACGTGGATATCTTGCTCGTGGCGTGCCGCGTGAGCGCCAAGGCGAGCTGTGAGGCGGGGATGCCGGAGCCGTCGTCCTCCACTCGAATGAGGCGCACACCGCCTGCGCCCAAGCGCAGCACCACGCGGTTGGCGCCAGCATCGAGCGCGTTGTCGAGCAGCTCGCGCACGACCGATGCGGGCCGCTCCACCACCTCGCCCGCCGCAATCTGGCTCACCAGCTCGTCGGGCAAGGCCGTGATTGGCCTGGAGATCGGCCTGGAGATCGGCCTCAGAGACGTGGGGAAATCGGGCTGGGGAAGGTTCACCGCCCAATTATCATCGCGCCCCTATGGACATCCTCATGCAGCTCGCCCATCTGGGCATCGACTTCATCGTCAACATCGACCAATACCTGATGCGCTTCGTAGAAGCCTATGGCCCTTGGATTTACGTGCTGCTGTTCTTGATTGTGTTCACCGAAACCGGCGTGGTGGTGATGCCGTTTTTGCCCGGCGATTCGCTGCTCTTCATCGTGGGCGCGATGTGCGGCGTAGGCCTGATGAGTTTGCCGCTGGCCATGGGCATTCTGATCGCAGCAGCCATCCTAGGCGATCAATGCAATTACATGATCGGCCGCTTCTTCGGGCCCAAAGTATTCCAGTGGGAAAACTCGCGCTTTTTCAACAAAAATGCCTTTAACCGCGCCCATGATTTTTACGAGCGCTACGGCCCCGTCACCATCATCCTCGCCCGCTTCATGCCCTTCATCCGCACCTTCGCGCCCTTTGTGGCGGGCGTGGCTGAGATGAATCGCGGCAAATTCACCACTTACAACATCGTCGGCGCGCTCATTTGGGTATTAGGCATTTGCACTGCAGGTTATTTCTTTGGCAACCTACCGTGGGTGAAGGCCAATCTCGAAAAAATCATTTGGGCCCTCATCATTGGGCCTGGCCTGATCGCCATTTATGGGGCATGGAAAGCCAGCCGCAACGAAGCGGTGAAGGCTTGATGCATGCGCGGGACCGCTGCAAGTGCGTTGCAGTAGGCTCAGAGGCCGGGAAACGCACTCAGCGCGCATTTTTGACGAAAATCACCTCTGTGTCCTAGTATTTCAATCATTACACGCTACACTTTTTGCAGCGTGTAATGAGCACAGATGGACAAGACTGTCACGCGATCCAGCTGATTTTCCCGGTGTCGATGTTGTGCATCGCACCCACGATGGTGAGTTTGCCCTCTTTCACGAGCTGGGCCAACACCGCGCTGCGCTTTTTCAGCGCTGCAACAGCGTCCCTTACATTTTGGTCAGCCACGCGTTGCACAAGAACTGCGTCTTTCGAGGTGTGGGTGCCACTGTAATTAAGCCGCTCCAGCGAAGGGCGAATTTTCGCCAACACACCCGTCAACAATCCCAGTTTTGCATTATCGACTGCACCTTTGACCGCGCCGCACTCTGAATGACCGAGAACCACAATGGCCTTGGCGCCGGCCAATTTAGTAGTGAATTCCAAGCTGCCAATGATGTCATCATTGACAAAATTCCCAGCAATGCGAGCAGCGAAAATATCACCCAAAAGTCGATCAAATACCATCTCCGGCGGTACGCGGCTGTCAATGCAGCCCACAATTGCGGCCATCGGTGCTTGTCCGTCAGCTGTACCAATAACGAGTTTGCGCAAATCGCAATTGATTGTTTTGCCGGCAACAAAGCGCTCGTTGCCCTCGCGCAGCATGTCCACCACTTGGGCGGGCGTGAGCTTGGCTCGGCTCTCTGAAGTAGACACGGCACAGCGTTCATCGGCGCGGGCCAGCCCCGTGGCCGCCATCGCCCCGGCGGCGGCAAAGGCTGCGGGTTGGGCTACAAAGTTTCTGCGGTTCATGGAAATGCTCCTGGTTAAAAACGAACGGGACTTCGCTCTCGGCTGAGACGAACTTTTTTAAGGTGCTGCGTGCACAGGCGGGGCATGCGTCAAATCATCTGGCGCTGAGCAAGCCGCCGAAACGGCCCTTCTACTGCCATCAGCTCCTCGTAACGGCCCTGCTGAGCTACACGCCCTCCTTCCAACACGATGATCCGATCTGCATTCACGACCGTGCTCAGCCGGTGGGCAATCAGAATCCGGGTGGCTGACAGCTGCTCCAAGCTGGCGCTGACCTTGGCTTGGGTTCGGTTGTCCAGGGCGCTGGTGGCTTCATCGAAAAAGAGGATGCGTGGGCGGCCCACGATGGCGCGCGCAATCATGAGGCGCTGCAACTGTCCGCCACTTACCGTGCTGGCACCGTCGGCCATCACGGTGTGCATGCCCATCGGCATCGCGCGAATGTCGTCGGCCACGCCCGCACGCTCGGCGGCTAGCCACGCGTCTTCCAGAGTGAGCAGCCCAGCAGGCCCGATGATGTTGGTTTTGATGTCGCCTGGCATGAGTTGGCCGTTTTGCAGCACCACACCCATTTGCCTTCGCACGGCGCCCACATCCAGGCCCGCCAGATCGTGCTTGTCGAAAAAAATGTTGCCAGAGCTGGGCGCTTCGAATCCCAGCAGCAGCCTCATCAAGGTGGATTTTCCGCAGCCAGATTCGCCCACGATGGCCACCATCTCGCCAGCGCGAATGCTCAAAGAGACGTCGTTGAGCACGTAGGGTTCGTCGGGTTGGTAGCGAAATGACACATGCGCAAGCTCGATGCTGCCCTCCAAGGGACCAACGTCTGCGCGCGCTCGGGTCGTCTCGGGCATGGCTTGCAGGATCGGGCGAGCCCGTTCGATGATGGGCACCACGCCAAGCGTGGCAATGATCGCGGCCGCCGCGCTCATCACCGTGGCGGCCAGGGTATTGAATGCGCCGATGAAAGCCACAAAAAGCCCCGCGCTCAGATCGTTTGCACCCAGGCGAGCCGCAGCGGCTGAAAAAAGCACCAGAGTGGCGAAGGCGGGAAAGGCGGATTGCAAGGTCACGATGCCACTGTGTAGAAGCTGGGCGCGCAATTGATGGCTTTGCTGCTTCGAAAACAGCTGTGCCCACATCCACAGCGCACGCGACTCGGTGCCCGTGGCCCGAAGCTTTGCAATGCCACCAAGCCACTGAAGCATGCGGCCCGACAGCAGACCGGAAACGGCAGCCAGCTGCCGCTCCTGCACAAGTGCCAAGCCCGCCAAGGCGCAGATCGCCACAAGTACGCCAGCGATCAGCATCGACGCCAAGACGGCCAGCGCCGGATCCAGAAAAAAGAGCACCGCCAACGCCATCAAGGAAAAGATGGCAGCGAGGGCGCCGCTCACAGTGGCACCAGAAACCGCTTGCCGAATGCGTGCAATGCCTACGCCTCGCTCGCCCAGGTCGCCTGCCGAATACAAGCGAAAAAATGGCACGGGCAGGCGCAACAATCGATCCCAGATGCCAGCTTGCAGCGTGGACTCCAAGTAGCTTTCGATGCGCACGTGCGCGATGCCCCGCGTGATTTCAAAGAGCGCAGTTGTGAGCGCCGCGGCCACCAAGGCGAGCCCGAGCAAGGCAATCAGACCGCGCTCGCCAGAAGGCAGCACTTGGCCTGTGAGCCAACCAAGAGCAAGAGGCATCGCCAGACCCAGGAGCGTGAGCAAAGCCCCACATACCAACACGGTCCGCACATCGGGCATGAGCCCGCGCAGCCCGCTGCGGATTAAGGTGAGCAGGGTCACAGGCGCATCGCCAAAGCCCACATACAAGCTGAAGGCCGCTTGATGAAGGCTTGCTGCCAGCGCATCGTCCAAAGGAAGCGGCGATGCGGACTCTGAGTCATGGCACCAGTAGCGGCCACCTCTTGGAATCAGAGCGACAGGCCGCTGGCCAGCGCCAACAAAGGCCAAGAGAGGGCCTGCCTCGTGCTTCCACCATCCAGGCGCGAGAGTGACACGTCGAAAGCGCAGCCGAGCTGTGTCAGCCGCAGCCCTCAAGGCCGAGGCCCAGCGCACTTGCTTTGGATCTTGGGCTTCAGCAGCCGGCAGCAAGGGCAGTCCCGGTGGCGTATGGGGTTTGAAGCCCATTGCGGCCCCCAGGGGAACCAACGCATCCAGCAACGGTGCCCAAGCCGCTTCGCGTTGCGACAAATTTGGTGCCACCAGCGCGGGGCCGACTGGTGCTTGCAACACGGAGGCCAGTGTGCGCGTGGCCGCAGCCAAGGCCACACCTTCGCGTGCGCGCTTGCTCTGCAATCGGTCATCGGTGTCGAGCACCGCCTCCACCACGCGGGTGAGCATCATGGCGCTCATGCACGCCTCATGGAGCCGGTTGGCCCCGGATAAGCACGCGCTGGCATCCGCATCAGCCAAGACTTCGGCTGTGGTGCGCCACTGCACAGTTGCTGCCGATGCCGCCTGGAGCACTGCACCGGCTGGGCAGGGTAGCCAGTCTTGCCCGCTGATCTCAAGCGCTGAGGCCGGTGGCGGCATCTCAATTGAAAGATCTGCGTTCCCCACGGGTTCAGCGTCTGCAACCGGCGGAAGGCACAGCCAAAGTCCTGCGGTCTGCACACAAGAACGGCCTGCGCGCAGGGCCACAGAACCGGCGCCTACACCTGGACCCACAGCCGAGTGAGGCAGCGCGGCAAATGGATCAGGCAAGTTACGCTGCGCTACTGCGCCCAGTGCGGATGCGCCTGCCAGTGCTGCAAACCACTCGTCCAGCGCGTTCGGCCAATTCAGGCCAGATTCCCCGGAATCCCGCCACGGCGCGCGACCGAGTTGCACCAGGCTGTGCCCGGGTGTGCCCACCGCAATCAGCGACCAGTCTCCTAGGCAGAGGCTCGCATCGCCCCAGAGCACACCGCCCTTAGCCACGCGAAACAAGGGGTGCAGCGCGCTCGTAGGGCGACCCGCCTCATCCACCAAGGCCAAAAACAAATCAGCGGCACCTTCAGCCACACGCCAGACGCCCCACTCGCGGCCCAGACACAGCGGAGTTGCGCCGGAAGCGGTGCGGGGCATCAAGGGCTTTTCTTCGTTTGTTTGCATGGCGCTCATACCTGTTGCATCAGCTGGTGGTAGCGCCCACCCAGCGCCATGAGGCTCGCGTGATCTCCCCGCTCAACCACTGCGCCCGCATGGAGGTACAAAATCTCATCGCAATCCCGGATCGTGCTCAAACGATGCGCCACGATCAGGCAGGTGCAACCCCTGCGGCGCAGGTTGTCGTCGAGCATCTGCTCGGTGCTGGGGTCCAAGGCGCTGGTGGCCTCATCCAATACCAGCACTTGCGGATTGGTGGCCAGGGCGCGCGCAATTTCAAGCCTTTGCCGCTGGCCGCCACTGAAATTCGCTCCGCCTTCCAACACCGGAGAGTCATACGCCCCTGGTCGGGCGGCAATGGCATCGTGGATGCAAGCATCGCGCGCAGCCTGCAGAATTTGCGCCTCGGGCAAATCGGGATCCCACATCGCCAGGTTTTCGCGCACCGTGCCTTCAAACAAAAAGGGCTGCTGATTGACCACCGTCATCGACGACATCAATGTGTGGCGATCGTGGTCTTCTCTGCTTTTTCCATCCAGCAGCAATTCGCCAGACCAAGGCCGATAAAGGCCCATCAAGAGTTGAATGAGCGTGGACTTGCCGCTGCCAGAAGAACCGACCAAGGCCACGCGAGTGCCAGGGCGCACATCCAAACTGAAGTGTTGAATCAGAGCGGGCTCTAGCGGGTTGTAGCCAAAGCTCACATCTTTGAACTGAAGGTGGCCTGCCAGGCGCTGGAAGCCAGGATCCGATGGGGCGGCGGCGTCGGTTGATGCGGGCGCTGCCAAAGGATCCACGGGGTAGCGCAGCACATCGTCAATCCGATTCAACTCGCCCTGCGCAGCCTGGAAGCGACCAGCCATGCCCATGAGCTGCTGCACCGGGTCCATGAAAGCAACCATCAAGCCGTAGAACGCCACCAGTGTGCCGACCGATAACTCGCCATCCAACACCCGCAAGCCACCTATGGTCAGCATCAGTGCGTTGTTGAGGCCCGCAAGGAGGGGTGGCGCTGTGTTGAGCGCAATGCCGAGCATGTCCATTTCTCGCTGCCCATTCACCACTCTTGCCTGCAGACCCGCAACTCGCCCGAAAAAATCGTGCTCCATGCCGCCAGCCTTGCATGTTTCGATCATCAAGAGGCCGTTCATGCTGGCGGCGCCCAGTTTCCCTTGGTCGGCGGCCAGGCGTTGGCTCAGGTCTTTGCGCCTGCGGGCAATCAACTGAAGCAGCCCAAGATTCAGGGCCACAACGGCCAGGCCAATCAGGGTGAGGGTCAAGTCCCACGCAGCCATCAGCGCGGCAAAAAACACCACCATGAGCACGTTCAACACCACGCCCGCAAGATCGCTGGCAAAAAGGTCAGCTACTCGGTCGTTGCTGCCCACGCGACCGCTGATGTCGCCAGCGGATCGTTGGGTGAAAAACACCACTGGCAGGCGCAAGACATGCCACACAAAGCTGGACGACATCGAAAGCGCCAGCTTCACCCGAAAACGCGACAGCGTGACGCGCTGAACCCAAGTTAAACCCCCGCGCACCAGGGTGAGTAAGGCCAAACCGCCCAGGAGGGCTGGGAGCCATCCCAACTGAGCCGGAACCAGCACGTCGTCCACAAACACCTTGGTCATCACCGGAAGCAACAAGCCAGGGATGACAAGCAAGAGCCCGCACGCAATCAGAAAGTAGATGGCGGGGTCTTTTGCGGGTAAGCGCGAGCGCAGGGCCCGCCAGAGCGACACGGGCTCGCCACCGCGCTGGAACTCCGGGCCGGGCTCGATGAGCAGGGCGATGCCAGTGAAAGACTGCCCAAACTCCTTCTCGGTGACGGTGGCGGGCCCAGTTCCTGGATCATTCAAAAACACCTTGCCCTTGCCGAAGCCTTCCACCACCACAAAGTGGTTGAAGTTCCAAAACACGATGCAAGGCCTGCCCAGGGCCCGGAGCTCCTCCACGGTGTGGCGAACGCCTTTGGCTGTGCAGCCGTATTGC
>JAAFHN010000550.1 GCA_013298415.1 Comamonadaceae bacterium | reverse complement strand
TGCGATTGACAGTTCATTGATTCCGAAGAACGGCGATGAAAACGTGTACTTGCACATCACGCGGGTAACCGGCACCGAACGCGCGATCCCGGGCGTGCTCACGGCCTCGGGTTGGTTGCCGCTCAAGTCCGAGCTGAACAACATGCGCAACACCAAGCCGCCCTTGCTCTTTTTCCAGGCGCGGGCGGCTGCCGAAATCAGCAAAAAGTGGGACATTGCGGTGCTGCGCCTGCCGAGCTTGCTCTACACGTTTGCCACGGCCTTTTTGATCGTGGCCATTGCGCGGACCTTGGGGCAGGGCTACGGCCTCGGCATCGCTGCGGCGGTGCTCTGGCTCGCGTTTTTCTCCACATTTCGCTTTGGCAGGCCGTTTCTCACCACCGCACCTGAAACGTTTTGGCTTTTGGCCTCGTTGCTCGTGGTGCTGCGCGCCCCACTGGCCACGCGGGCTTGGCGGAGCACTCTGCCCTGGATGCTCGGCTGCGGTTTTGCGCTCGGCATCGCCTTGCTGCACAAATCCTTCGCGTTGGCAGCCCCTGCTGGCGTGGCATTGGGCCTCGCGCTTGCCTACCGCCATTGGGCGAACGGCGTCGACGCGAAATTGGCGCTGTGGCGCGCGGGCTGGTTTCAGGCAGTCGCCGTCGGCTTGAGCCTGCTGCTGTTTTCCTTGTGGTTCGTGTTCGATCCTGAGCCCGCTGCGGTTTGGCGCGAGTTTGTCGTTGGCGAAAACCTCGGCAAGATGGGCCACGAGCGCTCTTGGATCAGCGGTTTCTTGAGCGGTGGAGAAAGCGTCTGGGCTTACCTGCTGTCGGTGCTGCTCAATGCGGGGCCTTTAGTGCTGGTCGCGGCAGCCGCTTGGTATTGGGCGCTCAAGGCTGCCCTCGTGCCATCGGCAGCCCATTCGGGCGGTGTCTTGCAACGCTTGGCCGCAGCGTGGCGTGGCGCGCCAGAGCAAGCTGTGCTGTGGCTGTGGCTGGGCGTGTGGCTGGTCGTGTTCATGCTGCCCTCGCAGCGCTCAGCGCGTTACATCTTGCCTGCCATGCCAGCCTTGGCGCTGCTGCTGGCGATGCACTGGCAGCGCTTGCCAGCTTGGCTGCTGCGGGTCAATCATGTTTTGCTGATGGGGCTATTGGCCGCGGCCGCCGCGCTTGCGGGTGTGGTGCAACAAGTCACCGATCCATTGCTGCGATTCAACACCGTGGCCTTGGCTTTCGCTGCGCTCGGCCTGAGCATTGCTGCTCACGGTTTGTTGCGGCCAAAGTCTTGGGCGCTGGCATTGCCGAGCGCTGCCTTTGCGTGCTACCTCGCTTTTGCTGCGGCATTTCGCCCTTTGGACGTGGATGCCTTTTCACCATTGGCAGCCAAGCGCTTGGCGGGCCAGGAGGTGGCCGTGCCATGCAACTTCCGGGCCAAATTTGAGGAATACCGCTTTTTACTGCCGCGCTCACAAATCCTTGGGGTGCATGAAAGTCTCAACGCCAAAGCCACTGCGCTCTCACGCAACTACCCCGCATTCGTGATTCGCACCCGAATGAACGCTGCGCCACCCTTGTGCCGAGATTGCGAAATCATGGGCAGCCGCTGGGTGTTTCGTTCGCGGCACAGCAGCGAGGAGATCAAGGCCATGCTCGGCGGTGCTTGGGGCGAGCAGTTGTTGGCTCGGGAGTGGCTCGTGCAAGTCAAGCGCGCGCCGGGCGAAACGCCGCCGCAGCAAGATGCGGCGCTTCAAAGGGCGCTTGAGTCGCCCGACATGAGGTGCCTGTGAGCTTGGACTGGCCTGCAAACCCGTTGGCGGTGGCGCTCAGCTACGCGCAGCACGCGCTTTGGCTGCTGTCTTTGGCGGCAGCGTTGCTGCTGGGCCGTAAGGCGGTGTGGTGGGCTGCATTCGCTGCTTTCGCGTTGCTTGCTGCCTGGATGACGCGCGGCTGGATCGGCGAGCTGAGCCTGCTGCACAGCCTGTGGAGCCTGTCGGTTGTCGTTGTGGCCTTTTTTCATCAGCAGTCGCGGCGGATGCCGCCGTCGGTTGCGGGCGCCATCGCGGTGCTGGGTTTGCTGCTCTATCCGAGTGCCTTGCACCTGGTCGCGTTTGACGTGTACGCCCTTGGTTACTTTGCGCCGCTGTCAGTCGCTTTTGTGGTTTTGGCTGGGCTCGCGTGGTGGCGCTGCCAGCGCTTGTGGGCTTGGGGCATCGTGGCGGGCGTGGCGCTTTGGGCGCTTGGGTTTCGCTACTCGCCCAATCTTTGGGACATGCTCTTGGACGTACCGCTCTGGATCAGCGCGATCTGCGCTTTGATCGCTTTGGCCATCAAGAGGGCACGCCAAAAATGAGCATGGATGCCAAGCCCCCCCGCACCCGCATCGTGCGCCAGCCTGTGCACGGCGTGCTGCTGCTGGACAAACCCCTTGGTCTGTCGAGCAACGACGCGCTGCAAAGGGCCAAATGGTTGATGCGGGCAGAGAAGGCGGGCCACACCGGCACGCTGGACCCGCTGGCAACAGGCGTGTTGCCCCTGTGTTTTGGCGCGGCCACCAAGTTCAGCCAAATGCACTTGGATGCCAACAAAACCTA
>JAAFHN010000530.1 GCA_013298415.1 Comamonadaceae bacterium | reverse complement strand
GGTCTCTGGTTTCTGGTTCGTGGCCCCTACGGCGGTTCGCCGGGTGCGCGATGGGGATCAAGCGTTTGCCGCCAACCGCCCCCGCACAAACTGAATGAAGGCCGCCAGCTTGGCTGAGTGCTTTCTGGCAGCGGGGTAGAGCACGTGAATCGGCAGCGGGCGGGGTGCGTGCAGGGGTAGGAGGCGAATCACACGCCCGTCGGCCAGTTCCTCGGTGAAAAACCAAGTGGGCGCAAAGCCGATGCCCAGGCCGTGCAGCACGGCCTCGCGCACCACTTCCGTGTTGTTCGTTTGGAAGCGGCCCGATACCTTCACGCGCTCCACCGCAGCGGTGTCGCTGGCATCAAACACCCAGGTGCCTGGCGTGGTGAGGCCGGTGTAAAGCACGCAGTCGTGGGCGGTGAGGTCGCTGGGGGCCAGGGGCACTCGGCCCTCGCGGTTGAGCTTTGCCGCCAGCTCTCTGGTGGCCACCACCGAGCGCTCAGCGGTGCCCACGCGCTGGGCGAGCAAGCTGCTGTCTGCCAGCTCGCCCACACGCACCACCGCATCCAGGCCCTGCTCCACCACATCCACAAAGCTGTCGCTGAGCTGAAACTCCACGCTGAGCTGCGGGTGCGCCTGCATGAAGGCGCGCACGATGGGAAACACAACGATACGCCCAAAGCCTGCCGAGGCGCCGATGCGCAGCCGCCCCGTCACTTGCCCCGCATCCCCGCGCAGGGCCTCTTCGGCCTGCTGTGCGTCTTGCACGATGCGCCGGGCTGCCTCCACGTAAGTGCGGCCTTCGTCAGTTAACGACACAGACCGCGTGGTGCGCGACAGCAGTTTCACGCCCAAGTGCGCTTCCAGTGCGGCCACTTGCTTGCTGACCAGGCTTTGCGTGCTGCCCAGCTCGCGCGCCACGGCTGAGAAGCTGCCGGTTTCAGCCACCCGCACCAGCGATGCCATTGCGGCGAGTCGATCCATGATTTACCTCGATTCGGGTTTGATTAAGTATATTGTGGAATAAATATAAGTCAAATGTCTTGGCTATTCAATTCATTTGGAATGGATCACAGTTCACCCATCGCCTAAGCAAGCTGTGTTCTGCGGCTAGGGCAAGGCGATGTTCGCAGTCCCTTCCACTTCTTTTTTTCTTTCACATCATCATGAAAACCATTTCTGTTCCCACCCGCAACGAGGTTTCTCCCGCCAACCAAGCGCTGTTTGACGCACTGAAATCCCAGCTCGGCTTTGTGCCCAACCTCTATGCCACGATCGCGCACTCTGAGCACGCCCTCGGCACCTACTTGGCTTTGCAAAGCGCCAAGAGTTCGCTGAACTCCAAAGAGCGCGAAATCATCAACCTCGTGGTGAGCCAGGTCAACGAGTGCCGCTATTGCTTGGCCGCGCACACGGCCATCGGCAAGATGGTGGGGTTTTCTGACGCTCAAATCATCGAAATTCGCAAAGGCCGCGCCAGCTTCGATGCCAAGCTCGACGCGCTGGCCGTGCTCGTGCGCTCCATCTCTGTGAACCGTGGCAAGGCAGACGCCACATCCAAAGAGCGCTTCTTCGCAGCGGGCTACACGGCGGGCCATTTGGTGGATGCCATCGTGGTGGTGGGTGACAAAACGATCACCAACTACTTGCACGCCGCCACGCTGGTGCCCATCGATTTTCCTGAAGCACCGGCGCTGTAAGCCGCAGCCAGGAGCAGCTCGTGAACACCTCCCACACCGCCACAGCCGCCACAGCACTGGCAATGCCCAAAGCACCAGCCCTTCCTCTGGCAGGCATATTGGTTGGCCTGTGCGCTGCCAGCATCGGCGCGCTCTACACCGTGTTTGCGCGGCAGGGGCTGGCCCAGGGCATCACGCCTTGGGACCTGACTTTTTTGCGATTCGCGGTGGCAGGCTTGCTCACCTTGCCGATTTTGGCCCTCGCCATCGCCACCAGATGGCAAAGCTTGCGTCAAAACTGGCGGGTTTGGCTTGCCACCTGCGTGTTGGCTGGCCCGCTCTTTGGGCTGCTGATGTTTGGCGCGCTGCAATTCGCGCCCGCCAGCCACGCAGCGGTGTTTCCGTTCACGGCCATGAGCGTGATGGGCATGGTGATGTCGGCCCTTTTTTTGGGGGATCGCATCACGGCTCGCCGTGTGTTGGGCATCGCCATCGTGATCTGCGGGCTGGTGGTGTTGGCTGGCCTGAGCCGAGAATCCTTGCAAGGCCGCGCCTTGATCGGCGATCTGCTTTTCATTGCTGCGGGCACCATGTGGGCTGGTTTTGGCATCGTGTTGAGGAAGCACAAGCTCGATCCGCTCTTGGCCACGGCCGTGATTTCGTTTGCCGCACTGCTCACCTATGTGCCCGCATACCTTTTGCTCACCGGCGCTCAATCGCTGAAGCAAGCGGCCGTGCCCACCGTGCTCACCCAGGTGCTGGTGCAGGGCGTGATTGCAGGTGGCGGCACGCTCTACACCTACGGCAAGATGGTCAGCTTGCTGGGGCCTGCTCGGGCGGCAGTCTTTCCGGCTCTTGCCCCCGGCATCGCGGCGCTCTTGGCCTGGCCGGTGTTGAATCACTTGCCCACGAGCGGCGAGCTTGCTGGGCTGGTGCTCGCCATTGCTGGCCTCGTCATCAGCGTCACCACCTTTCGGTTTTTCCCTTCTTTCACCGC
>JAAFHN010000507.1 GCA_013298415.1 Comamonadaceae bacterium | reverse complement strand
TTTTTTCACTTTGGACATGCAACAAGCGCAACGCGCCTTTGAGCAAGTGCCTTGGGTGCGCCAGGCGGTAGTGCGTCGCGATTTCCCCAATCGCCTGCAAGTTCGCCTGGAAGAGCATCAAGCGGTGGCGCTCTTCGGTGCAGAGCGCGAAGAAGCAATGGTCAATGACAAGGGCGAGGTTTTTTTTGCGAACGCGGCCGACGCGAGCCAAGATCTGCCTCGATTCATCGGGCAAGAGTCACGCGCCAAAGACATCATGCGCATGCACGCAGCGCTCAAAAGCGTGTTTGCGCCCTTGGATTTGGACGTGACCGAAGTGGAGCTGAGCGCTCGTGGCAGTTGGCGCATCACGCTCGACAACGATGCGGTCCTGGAGCTGGGGCGTGGCGAAGAGGCTGCCGTGCTGCAAACCGCAAGGCGGTTCGCGCAGAGCGTCACGAGCGCCAGCGCTCAAATGGGCAAAACGCCCCAAGACCTGGAATTTGCAGACCTGCGCTACGCAAGCGGCTTTGCGCTGCGATTGCGCGGCATCGCCGTGCAGGCGCTCCCCATCAACCCGAAGAGATGAGACATGGCTAAAGAATACAAAGACCTGGTAGTGGGCCTTGACATCGGTACGAGCAAGGTGATGGCGGTGGTGGCCGAGGTGATGCCAGGCGCAGAGCTGAAGCTAGTCGGCCTGGGCCTGAGCAATGCCAATGGGCTGAAGCGCGGGGCGGTGGTGAACATCGAAGCGACCGTGCAAAGCATTCAGCAAGCGCTCCGAGAAGCCGAGCTCATGGCGGACTGCAAAATTGCCCGTGTACACACCGGCATCACGGGCAGCCACATCCGTGGCATCAACTCCAGCGGCATGGTGGCGATCAAAGATCGAGAAGTGAGCGCGGCCGATGTGGCGCGTGTGGTGGAGGCGGCCAAAGCGATCAACATCTCCACCGATCAGCGGCTCTTGCTGGTAGAGCCGCAAGAGTTCGTGATTGACGGGCAAGAGGTGCGTGAACCGATCGGCATGAGCGGCATCCGCCTGGATGCGCGCGTGCACATCGTGACCGGTGCACAAAGCGCCGCTGAAAACATCATGAAGTGCGTGCGCCGCTGCGGCTTGGAAGTGGAGTCGCTCACGCTGCATCCGATCGCGTCCAGCAACGCGGTGCTGACCCAAGACGAAAAAGACCTCGGCGTGGTCCTTGTGGACATCGGCGCTGGCACCACCGATGTGGCCATCTTCACAGGCGGCGCGATCCGCCACACAGCAGTCATTCCCATTGCTGGCGACTTGATCACGAGTGACATTGCCATGGCCTTGCGCACGCCCACCAAAGACGCCGAGGAGGTGAAGGTGGAAAGCGGGCACGCCAAGCAAATGCTGGCGGATGCCACCGCGCAGGTGGAAGTGCCCGGCTTGGGTGATCGCGGCCCCCGCCTGATCGGCAAGCAAGCCCTGGCCGGTGTGATTGAGCCGCGTGTGGAAGAAATCTACCGTTTGGTTGCGCAAGTGATTCGCGATTCGGGCCACGAAGAGGTGCTTTCCAGTGGCGTGGTCATCACCGGCGGGGCATCGCTCATGCCTGGCATGTTGGAGCTGGGCGAAGACATCTTTTTGAAGCCGGTGCGCCGGGGTTTACCCCAGTACCGAGGCATCCTTGCCGACATGGTGGCCCAGCCCCGGGCGGCCACCGTGATGGGCCTTTTGGAGGAAGCGCGCTTTGCCCGTGCGCGGGGTCACAAGGTGGCACAAAAGAACGGCAGTTTGCGCACAGCCGCAGGCCGTGTGAAGGATTGGTTTGTTGGAAATTTCTAAGCCCACGGTACTCACTTCCAAAAACGTAGCAGATATGCAACTGCCTATTCAAATACTCGTTTCTTCGCTACAAGTTTTGCATTTCCCGGCATGTTTTTCATGCTATATTTTTAGAAGCGATGCACTTTCTCATCGAAGTGCCGCTTCAGCTGGAGGCCAACCATGATTAACCACCCCACTGAAACCCCCACAGGAGCCCACGCTATGCCCATCGAAATGATCGAAGAAAGCACGTTTGAACGCGGAACTTGCATCAAAGTGATTGGTGTGGGCGGCGGAGGCGGCAATGCCATTGAGCACATGATCAAGTCGGGCGTGCAAGGCGTGGAATTCATCTGCGCAAACACCGATGCGCAGGCCTTGTCACGCAGCAGCGCAGATCGCGTGATCCAGCTTGGTGGCACGGGCTTGGGCGCAGGCGGCAAACCGGATCAAGGCCGCCAAGCGGCCAAGAGCCACGAGGCGCAAATCAAAGAGGCGATCGATGGGGCTGACATGCTCTTCATCACCGCCGGCATGGGCGGCGGCACCGGCACCGGCGCTGCACCCGAAATTGCTCGCATTGCCAAAGAAGCCGGCATCCTCACGGTGGGTGTGGTGACCAAACCCTTCGATTGGGAGGGTGGCCGCCGCATGAAAAACGCCGAGGGTGGCCTCGCCGAACTGCAAGCGAATGTGAATTCACTCATCGTGGTGCTTAACGAGCAATTGCTCGTGGAGCTGGGCGACGACGTGACACAAGACGAAGCTTTTTCGCACGCCAACGATGTGCTGAAAAACGCGGTGGGTGGCATCTCCGAGATCATCAATGTGCCTGGTCACGTGAATGTGGACTTTGAAGATGTGCGCAGCGTGATGGAAGAGCAGGGCAAGGCCATGCTGGGCACCGCCACCTCCATTGGCGCGAACCGCGCGGCGGAAGCGGCGCGCGAAGCCGTGAAGTGCCCGCTCTTGGAAGGCATCCAGCTTTCAGGCGC
>JAAFHN010000248.1 GCA_013298415.1 Comamonadaceae bacterium | reverse complement strand
CCTCGCGCGTGGGCGTGGCGCTTGAAGTGCTGGTGCGGCTTTTTGCGCTGCTGCTGATGGTGGAAGTGGCTTCACTTGCGGCAAACTACTCCTGATGGTCAGCCTCCCACAAGACCCACCCCAGCCAAGCAGCTCACCCACAGTAACTGCCGACGGCCTTCAAGCCAGCCGCGCAACCCGCATCCAAGCGGCGCTGCTGCTGCTGGTCACCCTCGGGCTCTTGGTGACGGTGGTGCTCTTTGTGCTCACGGCGCGCGGCTACTTTGAGCAATCGCAAACCCTGATTTTGGTGGCTGACGATTCCGAAGGCGTGACTGTAGGCATGGACATGACCTACGCGGGGTTTCCGATAGGCCGCGTGAGCCGCATCGAGCTCTCCAGCGAGGGCAAGGCCGAAATCGTGATGGTGGTGGCGGAAAAAGATGCGAAGTGGCTGCGCAAATCCACTGTGTTCACGCTCGAGCGCAGCATCGTGGGCGCAACCAAAATCAGGGCGTTCACAGCGCTCTTGGCCGATCCGCCGCTGCCCGATGGGGCACGGCGCGATGTGCTGCGCGGAGACGCCGCGGAAGAAATCCCCAAGCTCACAGCCAGTGTGCGCGAGGTGTTGGCCAACATCAATGCCATCTCTCAAGCCGATTCACCGCTGAACAAGACCCTCGCCAACGCCCAAGTGGCCACCACGCGCCTTGCCGGGCCGCAAGGGGCCTTGGGCATGCTGATGGGCAGCGATGCGGAGGTGAAAAAAGTACACGCCGCGCTCGAAAAAGCCAATGCCCTGCTGGCCCGGCTCGACACTGTTGGCGCAAAAACTGGCAACCTGATCGACAGCGCAAAAACGGTGGCCGACAGCGCCAAAGGCGTGGCAGACCGGGCAGACGCGCTGGTTGCAACCGCCAATCAGCGCGTGTTCGGCCGCACCCCGCAAGATCCGAGCCTGATGGCCGACACCCGCGCGACCGTGCAACAGCTGAATGCACTGCTGGCGGATGCACGCGCCAGCCTGACCAAGGTGGAGGGCGTGCTGAAAGAAGTGCAAGGCACCGCAGCCAACACCCGCGAGGCCACCCAAGATTTGAGTGCCCTGCGCGCGGAAGTGGAAGGCAGCCTGCGCAAAGTAGACAGCCTGGTCAACGAGATCAACCGCAAGTGGCCCTTCAAGCGCGAAGCCGAGGTGAAGCTGCCATGACGCATTCGCCTCGGGCTGCTCTGGCTGAGTTTTCCCCGGCCAAATTGGCCAGCGCGCCGCAGCTCGGCCCGAAGCGCGCCACCCGTTGGCTGATCCTGCTGGCCGCATCGGTTGTCAAACTCGCTGCGCTGGCCTGGCTCGTGCTGAGTGCTGGATGCGCCAGCGCCCCGCCCACGCCTGAATGGCAGATCGACGCATCCGACAGCCTGCGCCGCGTGCAGGCCTACACCTTGCAAGGCAAGCAAACCAGCGCGGGCCAGTCGATGGCCGATGCAGAAGCAAGGCGCCTGCGCGAATTCGTGAGCGCCGCAGCTGACCCTGCTTTGCGCGCCCGCACCGAACTTGCGATCTGCGCCGCGCAAGCTGCCACCTTGGCACTTGAGGGCAACGCCTGCCCCGCCATGCAAGCGTGGGCGAGCAGCGCCGACGCCGCAAACATTGCCTACGCCCGTTACCTGCAAGGCCAGGCCAGCGGCGCAGAAATCGAGCTGCTGCCCGAGCCGCACCGCGCTGCCGCGCGAGCCATTGCGGCTGGCAGCTTGCCGCTTGCGGTGGCGCAAGGCATGGCCGATCCACTCGCCCGTTTGATCGCCATCAGCGCAGCCTTCCAAGCCAAAGCAGCAGGGCCGGATGTGATTGGCATCGCAGCAAGCACCGCGAGCCAGCAAGGCTTTCGGCGTGCGTCCGTCGCGTGGCTGGGTGTGCAGCGGCGGCTCGCGCAGGCCGCGGGCGATGCGCAGGCGCTGGCCACGCTGGATTTGCGCATCCAAGCCGCCACGCAGATCAAGCCTTGAGCCGCGCGCCTAAATCCCTCAAGATCGCCCTCGGGAAAACGCTATAATGCGCGGTTTCGTCGGCATCATCCATTGACAATTTAGGACCTACAAATGGCAGCAGCCAAACCCAAGAAAAAGAACCCGCGCCTGGCCTCTGGCAGGAAGCGCGTTCGCCAAGACACCAAAATCAACGCGGCCAACCGCTCACTGCGCAGCAAATACCGCACTGCAGTGAAAGACGTTGAAAAAGCAGTTGCCGCAGGCAACAAAGACGCAGCGAAAACCGCGTTTGCCACTATGCAATCCGTGGTGGACAGCGTGGCAGACAAAGGCATCTTCCACAAAAACAAGGCCTCGCGCGATAAAGCCCGCGTGGCCGCCAAAGTGAAGGCGCTCGCCTAAGCTTTGCCCCCAGAGGGTTGCCCCGCAACCCTCCGCCCGAAGCGCTGCAATCCCGCAGCGCTTCGCCGATCAAACCGGGTGCGCTGCCGACGAAGCTCCAAACTCAAATGAAAAAACCGCGACTTGATCGCGGTTTTTTTTCGCCTCAACCAGCCAAGCTTTGCTGGCTGAACACTACGTTTTTCGTAGCATCAAATGATTTAAATACCTGGACAGAGGAGGCAAAACAGCAAGAATCAGCGCGCAGTAGGCAGCAGGCAGGCCTCGGTGACCACCAAGCCGTTGTCTTTGGCAAAGTTCATCACAAAATCCCAGGCCATCGGCTCGGCGTCGCGCAAATCGGGGTGAACCACCACGCATTTGATTTGGCCCAGATTCGTTGGCAAGCACCAGGGGCTGTAGCTCAAATGTGAGTCCCCGCCGCCGCCATCGGGCCGAAACTGGCTCATCACCCCCGCCAGCCGCTCCGCCCAATCGCTGGGCCGAAAGGTTTTGCCATCCTTCGTGATGCCCTGAATGAAAACCTCTTTGGCTTGGGATAAAGGCAAAGGAGTGGTCATTCGTGGGGTGCTGCGTCGGAGTGCAAAATTGTATTTGATATAAGAGTAAACCCTGAAATTCAAGGCCAAGCCGACGCGCGCGTAGTTGAAAAAAGTTACACAAACCAAGCGCTGGGTTGGCATTTTCGAAGCTTCGTTTGCAAGCCGGTCTCACTGCCTAAAATCTCTCGCATGACGACTGCAAAACCCATCACCATTCACCGCCGCTCTGCCAACATCACCGAGGGGAAATCTCGGGCGCCGAATCGCAGCATGTATTACGCGATGGGCTACCAGGGCGAAGACTTTTCCAAACTCATGATCGGCGTGGCCAACGGGCACAGCACGATCACGCCTTGCAACTCGGGCCTGCAAAAGCTGGCCGATGCCGCGATTGAGGGCATTGAGGCTGCTGGGGCGAACGCGCAAGTGTTTGGGACGCCAACGATTTCTGACGGCATGGCCATGGGCACCGAGGGCATGAAGTACAGCTTGGTGAGCCGCGAAGTGATTGCCGATTGCGTGGAAACCTGCGTGCAGGGCCAGTGGATGGACGGCGTGGTGGTGGTGGGCGGCTGTGACAAAAACATGCCCGGCGGCCTGATGGGCATGCTGCGCGCCAATGTGCCTGCGATCTACGTGTATGGCGGCACGATCCTGCCAGGCAACTACCAGGGCAAAGAGCTCGACATCGTGAGCGTGTTTGAGGCCGTAGGCGAAAACGCAGCTGGCCGCATGAGCGATGAAGACCTGCTGGAAACCGAGAGGCGCGCGATCCCGGGCACGGGCTCTTGCGGCGGCATGTACACGGCCAACACGATGAGCAGCGCGTTCGAGGCGATTGGCATGTCGCTGCCCTACTCCAGCACCATGGCCAATGTGCATGACGAAAAGGTGATTTCGGCCAAAGAATCGGCCCGCGTGCTGGTGGAAGCGGTGAAGCGCGATTTGAAGCCCACCGACATCGTGACCCGCAAGAGCATCGAAAACGCGGTGGCTGTGATCATGGCCACAGGCGGCTCCACCAATGCGGTGCTGCACTTTTTGGCCATTGCCCATTGCGCGGGCGTGGAGTGGACGATTGACGACTTTGAGCGCATTCGCCAGCGCACGCCTGTCATTTGCGACCTGAAGCCCAGCGGCAAATACCGCGCCGTGGATTTGCACCGCGCAGGCGGCATCCCGCAAGTGATGAAGGTGCTGCTCGATGCGGGCTTGCTGCACGGCGACTGCATCACCATCACCGGCAAGACCATTGCGGAGACGTTGGCCGACATTCCGAGCGAGCCCCGAGCCGACCAAGACGTGATTCGCCCAATCAACAAAGCGCTGTATGCCAAGGGCCACTTGGCGATTCTGAAAGGCAACCTGAGCCCCGAAGGCGCTGTTGCCAAAATCACTGGCCTCAAAAAGCCCGTGATTACCGGGCCAGCACGTGTGTTTGACGACGAACAAAGCGCGCTCGCCGCCATTTTGGACGGCCGCATCCAAGCAGGCGACGTGATGGTGCTGCGCTACCTGGGCCCCAAAGGCGGCCCCGGCATGCCGGAAATGCTGGCCCCCACGGGCGCACTGATCGGCAAAGGCTTGGGCGAAAGCGTGGGCTTGATCACCGATGGCCGCTTCTCAGGCGGGACCTGGGGCATGGTGGTCGGCCACGTGGCCCCCGAGGCCTTTGCGGGCGGCGTGATCGCGCTCGTAGAAGAAGGCGACAGCATCACGATTGACTCGCTGCAACTCTTGCTGCAAGTGCATGTGAGTGACGAGGTGCTGGCCGAGCGCCGGGCCAAATGGGTTGCGCCCAAGCCCCGCTACATGCGCGGCGTGCAAGCCAAATTCGCATTCAACGCCTCAAGTGCCAGCAAGGGCGCGGTGTTGGATGCGTTTTGAGCCTCTCACTTCCGCTTTTTAGCCCCCAGCCCGAGCTCTTCTTTCTGGCGCTCGATTCGGTCTAGACGTTTCTTTTCGGCGCGCTGCATGGCTTTTTTCTTGGTGTAGCCGCTGGCATCTGCCCAGGCCCACCAGACTGCGGCCAGCACAAAGGGGATG
>JAAFHN010000468.1 GCA_013298415.1 Comamonadaceae bacterium | reverse complement strand
CGACCTGCTTGACACTGAAGAATACGAAGTGAGCGTGGTGACAGACGTCTGCGGCTCACGCAACCCTGCCGACCGCGATGCCGCGTTTGACCGGCTTGCAGGGGCAGGCGTGCAACTCTTAACCGCTGAAATGGCTGCCTTTGAGTGGCTGGCGGCTGCCGATCACCCGCGTTTTCGCGATGTGCAAAGTATTGTGAAGGGCTGACCAAGCGTGTTTCTCCAAAGAACCCAAGCCGTTGTCTCGGGCATGCGCGCTTCCCGGAACCTCCCCCTGCCGACCCTCGCAGCCCTGCTGTGCTCGATCGGATTTGCACTGGCCCCATGCATCGCTGCAGCGCAGGTGCCCGCAGACGGT
The DNA here is from genome assembly GCA_013298415.1 of Comamonadaceae bacterium. Classification (GTDB taxonomy): domain Bacteria; phylum Pseudomonadota; class Gammaproteobacteria; order Burkholderiales; family Burkholderiaceae_C; genus JAAFHN01. Next base: position 2,618 of record JAAFHN010000468.1, on the reverse strand, counting down.
GCCACCCCAGCTCAGCCGAGTGCGAGCGCCGCAGAGCGAATGGGCGCGGCACTTGCGTCTGCACCGGTGTGGGCCGATTACGCGGCGCTTTTTCGCGGCCGCCGATTCAGCCAGATTGAGCGCATGGCGAATGCCAGGCTGGCTGTGGAGCCCAACGACGCCTGGGCCCTGATTGCCAAGAGCAGCGCAATCGTGGGCGCGCAAAACATCGGACGCATCGAAGAGGCCGTGAAACTGGCCGAGCGCGCTGTGGCACAGCACCCGCAAAACGCCAATGCGCATGAAGCACTCGGCAATGCGCTGGGCACCAAAGCCGTGTCGTCGGGCGTGGCGAGCGCGCTGGGCTACGCCACCAAAATTCGCGACAGCTACCAGCGCGCGATTGAGCTGAATCCGAGTAACTTTTCCGCCCGCTTTTCCTTGCTGCAGTACTACTCAGCTGCCCCCAGCTTTCTCGGTGGCGGCAAAGGCCGCGTGAACGAGTTGCTGAGTCAAACCCAGGCGCTGAACCCCGCTGCGGCGCAGCTGATGCGCGCGGCCATTGCGCTGAGCGACAAGCAGGCCGCGCAAGCCGAGCAGTTGGCAAGCACCGCCAATGTGGCTGGTTCAGACGACTTGAGCATGCAGCAGCGCCTGGTGCTGGCTTCGGTGGGCAGCCAACTGGTGAACGAACAGAAATTTGCTGACGCCGAGCGCGTGTTCAAAGACTTGGCACGGCGCTTTCCGCAAAATGAAGTGGGTTTGTATGGCCAGGCCCGGGCCTTGTCGGCGCAAGGCCAGCATGCGCAGGCGCTGGCGCTGTACGACCAGGCCCAGGCGATTTACGCGAGCGCGGCGGTGTACTACCGCAAGGGGCAGAGCCTGCAAGCGCTTGGTGACGCAGACAAGGCCGCCAGCGCTTACCGCGCTGCTCTCAATGCAGTGCCAGGCCTTTCCAAAAACCAATTGGCAGACGCCAAAGAGCAATTGGCGGCGCTCAAAAAGTAGCGGGAGCCGCGCGAGTCTCGGCGCGAAAGTCCAAGCACGTGCGAAAGCTCAGAGCAGTGGTGCCAGACTCTGCGCCTCGGCTCGCATCAGCGGCAGCACCTCATTCGACAGTGTTTCTCGCTCAACGGCAGCCGTGCTCGCAACAACGTTCAGTGCGGCGGTGCATCGGCCAGAGGCATTGCGCAGCGGAATCGCGAGTGCTTGCACGCCCAGCTCGTTTTCTTCGCGCACGAAAGCGGCGTCTAGCGTGCGGGCGGCGGAAATGGCTTGCCGCAGACTGTGGGCGGTGGTGAGCGTGTGGGCAGTCATGCGGGCCAGCGCGCCGGGCTGCGCATTGGCATCCAGCCAAAGCCTGAGCGCCGCAGGGCTGAGCTGAGCAAGAAGGATCCTGCCAGTGGAAGTTGTGTGCAGAGCCGGGCGGGCGCCGAGGTGCAGGCCGTGGGCCATTGCCGTGGCGCGATCCAGCGCGGGCTGCGCCGAGCGGGCAATGATCGCCACAGCGCTGGTCTGCGCGCCCAGCGCTTCGTCTGCAGCCACAGCCACGCTGAAGGTGAGTCCGGTTTGCAGGGCAAGGCGGTTGAGCGCGGGTTGCACCAGTCGCGGCAAGCGAGCGCTTGCCAGATAGATGCCTGCAAACCTCAGCACGCGCGGTGTGAGCCAGTAGTAGCCGTCGGCGTCGGATTCCAAGTAGCCTAAATGCGCCAAGGTCAGCAAGTGCCTGCGCGCGGCTGCTCGACTGAGCTGGGCGCGCTCCGCCGCAAGCGTGGCGTTCAGGCGCTGGCGCTCGGGGCTGAAGGCTTCCAGCAGGCGCAGAGCCTTTGCGGCGCCGTCGATGGTGTCTTTGGCTGAAATCATTTGAAGCTTCGCGCGGCGCTTTGAAACAGTGACCGGAAACGCACTTCGATGATCGCACAAGCTGCGCGATCATCGCGCAATGAGTGGCTGCGTCTGAATGCGAGACAGCGCCGTGCCGCGCTTTCGGAGGTGAAATGGCGAGATGTCAAAAGCCCTGCTCCGCACCCAAGTGGCCATCGTTGGCGCTGGCCCTGCTGGCTTGATGCTCGGCGCGCTTTTGGCCAGGGCAAAGATCGACCACATGATCGTGGAACGCCAAAGCGCGGAACACGTGGCTGGCCGAATCCGCGCGGGCGTGCTGGAGCAGGGCACGACGCAGCTCTTACATGAGCTTGGCTTAGGCGAGCGACTGGGCAGAGAAGGCTTGGTGCACGGCGGCTTTGAGCTGGCATTCGATGGCAGGCGCGAACGCATCGATTTGCACGCACTCACGGGTGGTCAGTCCGTCACCGTTTACGGCCAAACCGAGGTGACCAAGGATCTGATGGCTCAACGTTCGGCCTTGGGTTTGCAGACTTTCTACGCTTGCCAAGATGTGAGTGTGGCGGGCTTTGACTCAGCCTCGCCCTCGGTTCGCTTCCTGCACAAGGGTGTTGCGCATGAGATTCAAGCGGACTTTCTCGTGGGTTGCGACGGCTTTCACGGCGTTTGCCGCGCCTCGGTGCCCGCTTCAGCCATTCAGAGTTTCGAGCGGGTGTACCCATTTGGTTGGTTGGGCATCTTGGCGGATGTGCCGCCGGTAAGCCACGAGTTGATTTACGCCAACCACTCACGCG
>JAAFHN010000634.1 GCA_013298415.1 Comamonadaceae bacterium | reverse complement strand
GGGTTCGTTCAGAGGCGCGCCGCTGAAGAGCACGCCGCGCAGGCCTTGCGGGCCTGATTTCAGTTGCGCAATGCTGCCGTCATTTTCAAAAATGATAGCAACAGATGTTGATTTTTCCTGGACAGAGGGTGTATTTCCTTCAAAATCGCCACTCAAGCGCACGAAAAACGCGTTGTGACCGGCTTCCACCGGGATATGGGCTTCGGCATGCGGCTCCAGCGTGATGTCGAGCATGTTCACCCGCGTGAGCCAGCGAGGATCGGCAGCAATCGGGCTGCGCGCGCCATCGAATTCACCCGCCACCACGCGCACTTGCCCGCCTTCGATTTTCACGACCGGGATGTCTTCGCGCATCACTTTGAACGCGGCAGGCTCAGACTGCTTGTTGGCCCGTGACAGGTTCACAAACACCTGCATGCCGATGCTGGCGATGCCATCTTCAAGCGGCAGCTCCTCGTGCATCATGCCGCGCCCGGCTTGCGTCCAATGCAGGTCGCCGCCACGAATCAGGCTCACATCGCCCAGCGAATCTCGGTTGCGGGTGATGCCCGGCGCTTCGGGCAGCATCAGCGTCACAGCGCTCATGCCTGCATGCGGGTGCGGTCCAAACACGGCTTCGCTCATGATGAAGCTGTCGATGCCGATGAAGGGGTCGATCAGCTCAGGCAGCGCGCGAAACATGAACGCCCCGCTTGCGCTGCCCGGCCCCATGAAGCTGTGCCAAGGCATGGCCACAGCGGTGGAAGATTTGATGCGATGAAGTTCTGCGCCACACACGAGCGTCTCCTCAAGCTGCCAGGTCAAACACCAAGACTTCTGCACCCTTGCCACCCGAGAGGTGCAAGGCGCTTTCCGTCTCCAACTTGGCGGCGTCGCCCGCTTTGAGCGCTGCGCCATTCACGGCCAGCTCGCCGCGAATCAGGTGGACGTAGGTTTTGCGTTTGGCATCCAGCGTGAGGCTGGCCTCTTCGGCGCCATCAAACAATCCGGCGTAGAGCCGCGCATCGGCATGGATGGTGACGCTGCCTTGCGCGCCATCAGGGCTTGCCACGAGCCGCAGCTTGCCGCGCTTGTCGCTCTCGGCAAAGGTTTTTTGCTCGTAGCCAGGATCAATGCCGCGCACGTTTGGTTCGATCCAAATTTGCAGAAAATGGGTTTCTTTGCCTGTGGCGTGGTTGAACTCACTGTGCTGGATGCCACGGCCCGCGCTCATGCGCTGCACGTCGCCGGGCGGGATGCTGGCACCGTTGCCAATGCTGTCTTTGTGCGCAATTTCGCCCGAGAGCACGTAGGAGATGATTTCCATGTCGCGATGGCCGTGGGTGCCAAAACCGGTGTGAGGGGCGATGCGGTCTTCGTTGATGACGCGCAGGTTGCCAAAGCCCATGTGCGCCGCGTCGTAGTAGCCAGCGAAGGAAAACGAGTGAAAGCTCTTGAGCCAGCCGTGATCGGCATAGCCACGGTCTGCAGATTTGCGAAGGGTCAGCATCTCAGTTCTCCTGTTTTCAAGCGCTTAGGCGATTTGCTTGGCGTGGATTGAACTTTAGGCAGACCAGGAGCCCTTGCAATCGAATGATTTTGATGAGATCATTCAAATTCAATGAACGATAAGCACCTCAAGTTGTCCAGCGCACCGGATCTCATCACGCCCGAATCGCTGCGCCTCGTGGCCGCTGTGGCGCGCGAAGGCAGCATGGCCGCTGCGGCGCGCGCGCTGGGTCTCGTGCCGAGCGCGGTCACTTACCGCATCCGCCACATTGAAGACGCGCTCGATGTGCTGATCTTTGACCGCAGCGCGCGCCAAGCCAAGCTCACCGCTGCGGGAAAAGCCCTGCTCGAAGAAGGCGAGCGGGTACTCCAGGAGCTGGATGCGGTGGCCCGCCGCGTGCAACGTGTGGCCACCGGCTGGGAATCGGAGCTGCGGATTGCAACCGACAGTTTGATGTCGCAGCGCACACTGATGGAGCTTTGCGAGGCGTTTTACGCGAGCGCGAATCCCGCGCCGCCAACTCGGATTCGCTTGCAGCGCGAAACCCTCTCCGGCACCTGGCACAGCTTGGTGGATGGCCGCAGCGACTTGGCGCTTGGCGTGGTGGCCGAATCCGCCGCCTTGCCGCATCTGCACAGCAAACCCATG
>JAAFHN010000493.1 GCA_013298415.1 Comamonadaceae bacterium | reverse complement strand
CAGCAGTGCCTCGGGCCCAAACAGCTGCGAGAGCGGCACTGCCACCGCACCCATGCCAAGCACGGCCATGTAGGCCACGGCAGTTTCAAAGCGCTGGGGCAACACGATGGCCACAAAATCGCCACGCTTCACGCTGTGTGCTTTCAAAACGCGCTGGAGTTGCTGCGCAGCTTGCGCGAGTTGCAAATAGGTGAAAGCTGCATCCGTTCGGGCGTTGACATCCGTTCGGGCGTTTACATTCGTTCGGGCGATTGCATCCGTTCGGGCTGAGCCTGTCGAAGCCCCGAGAAGCCCTTCGACAGGCTCAGGGCGAACGGAGTGGGTTGACTCAGAGCGAACGGAGTGGGGGGACTCAGAGCGAGCGGAGTTGGGTGACGCAGAGTGAGCGGAGTTGGGTGACTCAGGGCGAACGGAATTGGGTGAACCAGGGCGAACGGAGTCGGGGGACACAGAGCGAGCGGAGTTGAGGGACTCAGGGCGAACGGATTGTCGGCCTTTCTGACCCTCTGTCCCAGTAAAATAAGCTTCTATTGCTACGTTTTTTGAAGTTCTCGCATCGCCCGCCCATCGCTCGCAGCACGCTTGCGCGATGTTGAAAAACTCGGGGACATGCCAGCGAAACGCCGCATGGATTTCGGCGTGGCGGTCGATCTGTGCACCAACGCGTGGGTCAACTGCGGGACGGGTCTTCGGCATGGTCTGCGCACCAATTTAGGACAATCCGAAGAATGTACCCATCGCTTCTGAACAGCACCAGCCGGTTTGCCCCGATCCGCACCCACCGCTACCACTTGCGCGAATGGGGGGCACCCTCCCCTGATCAGCCTACGCTGGTGATGGTTCACGGCTGGATGGATGTGGGCGCCTCCTTCCAATTCATGGTGGATGCGCTGCACGCCCAAGGCCTGGCCTCTGCCCACATCGTCGCGCCCGATTGGCGCGGCTACGGCCTGACCACTGGCCCGCAAACCGACAGCTACTGGTTTGCCGACTACGTGGCCGATCTGGATGCGATCCTGAACCTCATCAGCCCAGAAAAGCCCGTGAACCTGCTCGGCCACAGCTTGGGCGGCCATGTGGCGATGATCTATTCAGGCGTTCGCCCAGCCCGCATCAACAAGCTCGTCAACCTAGAAGGCTTTGGCACCCCAGTCACCCTGCCCGCTCAAGGCCCAGGCCGCCTGAGCAAGTGGCTCGACGAACTCCAAGCCTTCCACAAAGGCGAAAAAGCCCTGCGCGGCTACGACTCATCGGCTGGTGTGGCCCGCAGGCTCATGAAAAACAACCCACGTTTGACCGCCGACCGCGCCGAGTGGCTGGCCCAGCATTGGGCCGCGCCCGATGAAAACGGCAACTGGAACATCCTCGGCGATGCCGCCCACAAGCTCGTGAACCCCATCCTCACCAGAGCCGAAGAAACCATTGCCACCTACCAGCGCATCACCGCGCCCACCCTCGTGGTGGTGGCCGAAGACAGCCATGTGCAGGTCAAGCAATGGTGGGGCGACAAGTACAGCATCGCCGAATTCGACGAGCGCCTGAAAAACGTACCCAACCTGACCAGACGCGACATGCCAAACGCCGCCCACATGCTGCACCACGATCAGCCAGAAGCGCTGGCTGAGATGGTGGGTGGGTTCTTGAAGGCGTAGGGAGCCGGGGCAGTTTTTGAACGCAAAGGGCGCGAAATCAACGCAAAGGGCGCTGAATAAACAGCCAAGTTTTTTTGAGCAGGCAGTCGGCGGGGACTTTGGAGATTGGCCTGCCGCGAGTTCACTTGAAGCAACAAATCGGGCTGCTTCTTTTGCGCCCTTCGCATCCATTTAGCGCCCTTCGCGTTCAAAATGGCTTCCTTGCCGCCCAACCCATAGCCAGCCCATGCCCGCACCCAAAGGCCCCTTGAAGCATTTCTTGCAGATTTCGGATTTCACTGCCGATGAGTACACCTATCTCTTTGGCCGGGTGAAAGCGATCAAGGATTTGTTTCACTCGTACATCCAGTACCGGCCCTTGGTGGATCGCACGCTGGCGATGATTTTTGAGAAAGCCTCCACCCGCACCCGCGTGAGCTTTGAGGCGGGCATGTACCAGCTCGGCGGCTCGGTGGTGCATCTCACCACTGGCGACAGCCAACTCGGCCGCTCAGAGCCGATTGAAGACACGGCTCGCGTGATCAGCCGCATGTGCGACATCGTGATGATCCGCACCTTTGAGCAAACCAAGATCGAGCGATTTGCTGCGTTTTCGCGGGTTCCGGTGATCAACGGCCTCACGAACGAATTTCACCCCTGCCAAATCCTGGCCGACATCTACACCTTCATCGAGCACCGCGGCCCGATTCAAGGCAAAACGGTCGCCTGGATCGGCGACGGCAACAACATGGCCAACAGTTGGCTGCAAGCCGCGCAGTTGTTGGGCTTCACGCTGCACATCAGCACGCCAAAAGGCTACGAACTCAGCCTGAAAACCGCAGAAGTGAAAACCAGCGCCAGCCTGAAGCTCTTTGACGACCCGCTAGAAGCCTGCAAAGGCGCGCATTTGGTGACGACTGACGTGTGGACGAGCATGGGCTTTGAAGCCGAAAACGAGGCCCGAAAAGCCGCGTTTGCCCACTGGAAAGTGAACGACGCGATGATGGCCGCCGCCGACAAAGCCGCCATCTTCATGCACTGCCTGCCCGCCCACCGTGGCGAAGAAGTGGACGCCAGCGTAATCGACGGCCCGCAATCCGTGGTGTGGGACGAAGCCGAGAACCGCCTGCACGTGCAAAAAGCGCTGATGGAATACCTGCTGCTCGGGCGGGTTGGGGGGCGCTGACGCGTCCGCCTCGGCGC
>JAAFHN010000289.1 GCA_013298415.1 Comamonadaceae bacterium | reverse complement strand
CGGCATGATCGCGCCAAACACCATGATGAGGCCGTGCATGGTGGTGAGCTGGTTGAAGAGCTCAGGGTTCACGAGCTGCAAGCCAGGCTGGAACAGCTCGGCGCGAATGCCTAGCGCCAACACACCGCCAAACATCAGCATGCCGAAGCTGAACAGCAGATACAACGTGCCGATGTCTTTGTGGTTCGTGGCATACACCCAGCGCCGCCAGCCGGTGGGGGCATGGTGGTCGTCGTGATGGTCGTGGGCGTGGCCGTGGGTGTCGATGACTGCGCTCATGGTCGTTTCGCTTTACTTACTCGATTTGCCGTGCAGGATGGCACGCAGGATGCTTGGATTTTTGTGCTGCCGTGGCTACTTCACTTACCGCGCAAGGCCAGCACTTCAGCCGGTTGCACGATCTGGCCTGTGGCATTCGACCAGTTGTTCTTCGTGTAAGTGATCACAGCTGCGATCTCAGTGTCGTTCAGCGTGGTGGCAAAGGATGCCATCGCGCCATTGTTTTGGCCTTTGAGCAGCACCGCGATTTGCTTGGCTTTGTCAGCATCCAACACCACGGCTGCCCCATCCAGCGGCTTGATCGGCGCGGCGCCTTTGCCGTTGGCTTGGTGGCAGGCGATGCACTGTTTGGCGTAGATCTGCTCGCCACGTGCTTTGAGCGCGGCCAGGTCCCACACCTTGGTGGGGTCGTCAGCCTTGGCCGCCATCGCTTTTTTCTGGTCAGCCACCCACTTGGTGTACTCATCAGCCGTCACCACCTTCACGTGGATCGGCATGTAAGCATGCTCTTTGCCGCACAGCTCGGCGCACTGCCCGTAGAAATCGCCGGTCTTTTCAGCGCGGAACCACGTATCACGCACGAAGCCGGGAATAGCGTCTTGCTTGATGCCAAATGCCGGCACCATGAAGGCGTGGATCACGTCGTTGGCTGTGGTGATGATGCGCACCTTTTTGCCCACGGGCACGACCATCGGGTTGTCCACCTTGAGCAGATAGTTGTCGGGCACGGCTGACTTGTCTTTCAAGCCGCTGTTGGACATTTCGCGGTGAGCGTTATCCAGTGTGGAGATGAAGCTGATGCCTTCGCCTTCGCCCTTGATGTAGTCGTAGCCCCATTTCCACTGGTACCCCACGGTTTTGATCGTGAGGTCAGCGTTGGTGGTGTCTTTTTGCGCGACCAGCACCTTGGTGGCAGGCAGAGCCATCGCGATCACGATGAAAAAGGGCACCACAGTCCAGGCGATTTCAACGGCCACCGACTCATGGAAGTCAGCAGGCTTGTGGCCTTTGCTTTTGCGATGCTTCCAGATTGAATAGAACATCACACCGAACACGGCCACAAAGATCACGATACAGATGATCATGATGAACCAGTGCAGCCAATGCTGCTGCTCGGCGATTTTGGTGACAGGCGGGTGCAAATTGAGCTGATTCACCGCTGGGCCGCCAGGCAAATCCTTCACGGCCCAGGCTGCATTGCTGGCCAGCACGGCGGTGGCAAGACCTGCCGTTTGCAGGCCCGTCTTCATGCTTTGCCACAGCAGTTTGCTTTGTGTCATTAATGTATTCATCTTCAACTCAATACCCACTCTGTCAATTTGATTCTGCACGCGATCTGCTTTAAGCCGGAGCCGGCGCAGTGCTGCCCTCAGCCCCACGCTCCAGCGCCCTATCCACCGCCCGCAGTGCGCTGCGGATTTCGCGCGCCAGCAAGGGCCGCAGCTCCGGCCGCAAGAAACGGCCCACCTGCACACGCTGGCCTTGGCCAGAAAGCTCGATCAGCGAATGGTCGTCGGCCTGGGGCTCCACGCGCACCCATTCGCGGTTGAATTCACAGCGCTCCACGCGCCCGCCTTTTTCCAGCTCCACCACGAGCTGAGCGCCATGCAAGGCGATCCGCTCCCGGTCCACGGCGTGCTTGGCATACACCAGCAAAGCGGTGGCCACAGCAATCAATTCCAGCATCGCAAAACCGAGCACCATCTTGGCGCCCTGCGCCCAAAAGTAGGCGGAAATGCCAAGCGAAACCACGCAGAGCGAGCCATAGAGCATGCCCAACTGCATCGGCGAGATCGAGCAGTTGCGCTTGAGCAGCCACTGAACGCCAGGCTGCGTGCCCGAATCAGAGGAACTGGTGGCGAATCGAAAACCGTTGAGCGTCACACCCAAAGACCTGCGCAAAACTGTGGAAAGACGTGAGCAAAATGGCTCTGAGGCTGGGCAACTCGAATGCGTGATGCGACGCGCTTTAGCCCCAGCCAAAACCCTGCGATTGTAGCCGGGTTTACCCCGGTGAAGCCCTCAGAAAGCTTTGGCTTAGCGCCACTGCCACAGCGGCACAAGATCAACGCCGCCGCGCCAACATTTGCCGCATTTCGCGCATCGAAATGGCGCTTTCTGCACTCATTTTCAGGCGCGCCTCTGGCTTGAAGGCGTGGCCATAAATCACTTCTACGGTCACGGCGAGCTGGCCATCGCTGCGGCGCAAGCATTCGGAGATGGCGCACTTGTAGCCTGCAAGCCAGCGCCTGCCGCGCAGCCCGGCAACGCGGGCCACATGCGCGTTTCGGCCAAAACTGCGCCAATCCGAGAGCAAGGCGTCGGCATCGGGATAGGTGAGTGTGAGGTGCTCCATGTCCATCACGGGGTCAGCAAAGCCCGCGCCTGCCATCATGTCGCCCCAGTCGTGCATGTCGGTGAGCTGGGCGGCGGCCGGGCCGAAACCCAGCTCGGCATGCAGCCGACTCAGCTCTTTACCGGTATCCACACCAAGCGCGCTGAACATCGCGCAGCCACCCACGGCCAGGCTCGTGTGCCATTGCGCCATCAGCTCGCTGGGATCGGGGTGCGCGTGCAAGAGCAAATTGCTCCAGACGAGTTGCGCGTTGCCCTGTGCACTCGCTTGGGTAATGCTGAGGCTTTTCGCCGCTGCGGGGCCGGTGCCACCCAAACGGTTCGCAAGCGAGCGCCAGGTTTGGCGCAAGAATCCGGACTGGGCTTGCTTTGGGTTAACTACTGTTTTTGTAGCATCAGATGCAATAAACGATTGGACAGTGTGGTGATTTTCGTCAAAGAATGCGCTTTCGGCACGCACGCAGGCCGCGTCAAGGCCACCAAATCGCGTCTGGAAGGCTTTGGCTGCTTCAAGGCCTGCCAGATCAGGCTGCCAAAGCAGTTTCGGTCCCGCTTGCAGCTTGAGCCAATCCAGCCGCTCGAGCATGCGGCTCGCCACTTCGCGGTGCAGCCAGGGCGCATCGGCCAAGGCGTGCAGATCGCGCCACCAACGCTCGGCCGCCAGCGCATCCAGGCTGGGCGGGCGGTGTGAGTCAGGCGCAGGGGTCATCGGCGGAATCGGGGCGGTTGCTGGGGCGAAGCAGTATAGGGAGCGGCATTTTCAGCCGGGCGCTGGCTCAGGCCGCAAGTCTTGCCAGCGCATGCCAAGTTTGCGGGCTTTGGCCTCGGCCTGCGGTGTGCATGCCCTGCGAGTCGCAGTTTCTGCGACCGACCATGCGCTGCCGAGCCTGCGCGGCACCTGTGCTGCCCGAAGCTGCTGCCGCTCAAGCCCTGTGCGCGCCCTGCCTGCGCGAGCCGCTGCCGCTCAGCCGCACGTGGGCGGCGGTGGACTACGGCTTTCCCTGGCGCAACCTCTTGCTGCGTTTGAAGCACCAAGAGCCGGGCTTGGCGACAGCGCTGGCGGGTCTTTGGAAAAACTCAGGCGCAGGAACACAGGCAGGCGCGTGGGCAGCAGCGCAAGCCGACACGCAGCCCAGCGATGCGACTGCCGCCCAACAGGCCCTCAGCAACGTCGCATGGGTGCTGCCCGTGCCCGCGAGCGCCGCGCGGATGCAAATTCGCGGCTACAACCACAGCCGTTTGCTCGCCCAGGCCTGGTGCGTGCAGTCGAATTCGCCAGGGCGGCTCGCGCGAAGCGCCTGGCTGCTGCGTGTGGACGAACCCGCAACACCGCAGCCCGCCACCCAGCAAGGCGCCAGCCGCGCTCAGCGCTTTCGACAACTTCGCAACGCTTTTGTGGTGCCGCCGCAAGCCCGATCCGCCGTGCAAGGCCAGCGCATCTTGCTCATCGACGACGTGATGACCACCGGTGCCACACTGAGCGCAGCCGCAAGCGCGCTGCGCCAAGCCGGGGCAGCGGACGTGTGCGCCTTGGTGCTCGCACGCACCGCGTCGAGTTGAATCCCAGCCACGCAAGTCTAGTGTCATGTCACGCCTGAAATGCCGCCGTCTCGCTTGCCCTCGCTGCGCAGGGCGTCGTCGCAAAACTAGCCCAGGCAGTGGGCATGCGCTGCGTTTTGCGCCTAGCCCC
>JAAFHN010000486.1:2362-2865 GCA_013298415.1 Comamonadaceae bacterium | reverse complement strand
ATCGTGAGCGGGGGAGAGGCCATCAGCAGGGTGTAGCCATCAGCCGGGCTTCGTGCAACTTCTGCCGCACCCAAGTTGCCACCAGCACCTGGTTTGTTGTCGATGACCACGGGCTGCCCAAGCTCCTGCGCCAAGCGAGCGTTGATCAGGCGCGCCATGTTGTCGATCAAGCCGCCAGGAGGAAATGGCACAACAAGCCGGATGGGTTTAGACGGCCAGCTTTGAGCCATCACCAAGCGGGGAGTGGCCAGCAGGGCAGCTGCACCGGTCGTGAGAAGTTGGCGGCGTTGAAGGTGGCTGGAGTCTTGCATTGGGTGTCCGGAAGTAGGGGATCGACAGCTATCGCGAAGCAGGGTTGAACTGCGGACTCGCGGGCGCGCGACGATCTTAATTGTCAGTTTTTGAATTGCTTAGACAGCCGCACGAAACCCCGATTTTTTCGCTGCGTGCCCGGCCGGTCAGGCCTACGTCCAAACTGCGTCCAAACTGCGTCGATAGCCGTC
>JAAFHN010000486.1:0-2352 GCA_013298415.1 Comamonadaceae bacterium | reverse complement strand
GAAACCGGCAGGTGGCATGGCTGGTTTCTTTTGGCCGCAGGTTTGCGAACCTGCGGCCTTTTTCTTGGGCCTGATCCCTTTCGCAGCCCGCTCGGGCCTTGATTCTCCCCCCACCGGTCTTGGCGGGGGCATCGAAGCCAGCTTGTGAAGCCCTATTTCCAGCGCACCGGCTCCACGTCCACGGTGTTTTTGCCGTCGCCCAGCATCAGCGTGCCCTCCTGGATCGTGGCTTGCAGGCTCATGCTGCGCTGCGCCAATCTGAGCAGGCCTTGCGAGGCTTCGGTGGGGATGCGCCACACGCTGAGTTTTTCTAGGCGGGTGAGTTTGGTTTGGATGCCCCTCCACCACACCTCAGCAGCGTGGTGAAAGGGGTACACCGACACTGCGTCGGCTTTGCTGCATGCTCGTACCAAGGGCTTCTCTTCGGGCTGACCGATCTCCATCCAAAGGCGCGTGGCGCCTGTGAAATCGCGCAACACCACGTCGGGCTCGTCGGGGTCGCTCAAGCCTGCGCCAAACTTCAGTTCGCCGTCGCCGCCACACAGGGCTTGCAACTGGTGCGCCTGGAACGCCAAGGCCACAAGCCGCACCATCATCCGCTCGTCGGTTTCGCTCGGGTGGCGTGCGAGCGTGAGCGCATGGTCTGCGTAGTAGCCGTTGTCAATGTCTGCAATTTGCAGATTGGCTTTGTAGATGGTGGATTTGAGGGTCACGGTCAGTGTGTGGGTGGGCGCAGCCAAGCTCGGGAGCTAAAGGCCAAGACTTTTAGGCAAATGTCGACAGATTTTACGAGTTATTGCCCCTCTGTCCTGGTATTTTCAATAAACAGTGCTATATAAAGAGTAGCATTTCATCCGTTGGACCCGCTCTTGTCATCCGCGAAACCACCCATACGTTGCGTGCTAAGGCTCTGAACTCTCAGAGCCTTAGCGGAGATTCAGCGATGTGGAAACGAATGGCTGTGATTTGGACGGCGCTGCGTGGCGATTTGCGCATCCTTTGGCGGGCGATTCGCCATCCTCAATGCCCCCGATTCGTGAAGCTCGGCGCGCTCGGCTTGGTGCTCTACCTCTTCTTGCCGATCGACATCATTCCGGACTTCATTCCCTTCGTCGGTGCGCTCGATGACGTGCTGATCGTCGGACTCGGCATCAAGTGGCTGGTGAGCCGCCTGCCGGCGCATTTGCGCACCCAGGCCGGGGCTTGACGAGCTCGGCCGCTACAAAACTTTTTCCATGAAGCGCCAGCGCTCGAAGTACTCGGGCGGCACATCCACGCCTTCGTAGGGCGCGCGGTCGGTAAAGCCGAAGCGTTCGTAGAGGCGGTGGGCGGCCTGCATGTAGGGGGCGGTATCGAGCTGGGCCGATTTGTAGCCAAGGGCTTTGCCGCTGTCCAGGATGCGGTTGAGCAAGGCTTCACCCAGGCGCAAGCCGCGAAACTGGGGGCGCAGATACACGCGCTTGACTTCCGCGGCAGTGGGCGTCAAACCCCGCAGGCCGCCCATGCCAGCCGCTGCGCCATCCACCGCCACGATGAAAAACACGCCCGGCAAATCGCTCGGAGCTTCAAGCTTTGCCAGGGCATCTTCGGCAAAACCTGCGGGCGTGAGCTTCATCTGCGCTTGAATGTCCACACCGAAGCTGGCCTCAAATTGCTCAAACACCCAAGTGATGTACTCGTTGAAAAGCGGCAGCAAATCCGCTCGGTGGGCGTACACATCGGCTTCGACGATGTTGATTTGTGGCATGCGGCGGGGGTGGTTGCGCGAGGATTTGCAAAGACGCTCCTGCCCAGTTTACGACCTGGCAACATGCGCAAAGCTCAGCCCAGCGCGTGCGCCTGCCAGGTGTGGCGCTCGTTGCTCGCGTGAGCGATGCGGGCAAAGAGCGCATCGTAGACGGGCAATGCGGCTGCCAGCATGGCTTGGTCGTCTTCAGCATGCAGGTGAGAAAGCCCGAGCGATACGGCGAGCAGCCCACTCGCTTCGGGCGCGATGGCCGCGCGATCCGTGTCGGCCCCGCGCACGATGGCGGCCAGCCGCTGCAAGGCCGGATGTTGCAGCTGAAAAGCCTCCAAAAGCGCATCAAAGCTGCACTTTTCCCATGCGTGGGAGATGGCAGCGCCTTCCATGTCAAACGCCACTGCACCGGTGCGGCTTGCAAATTCGAGCACCTGGTCCAAGGGCAAGTAGCTGACCTCGGCCAGAGGATCAATGAAGCGCCGCAGCAGCCAAACGCAGGCAACCCGATCCACTTTGGGGCGCGCGCGGGTCACCCACTTTGAGGCCTTAAGACCCGTTACCCCGAAGTCGGAGCGCCTTTGCATCTGCGGGAGGGCCGTGGCACGCCATTG
>JAAFHN010000546.1 GCA_013298415.1 Comamonadaceae bacterium | reverse complement strand
CTGCCTTGTGCGGCGGCTTTTTCGGCCTTCCACAGCTCTTCCAAATCGGCCAGCTCGCGCTGCAGCTTGGTGATCTCGGCTTCGATCAGCTCCAGGCGCTTGATCGAGGCATCGTCTTTTTCGCGCTTCACCGCCTCACGCTCGATTTGCAGCTGGATCAAGCGGCGATCCAGCTTGTCCATCACCTCGGGCTTGGAATCGATTTCGATTTTGATTTTGGCTGCCGCCTCGTCGATCAGGTCAATGGCTTTGTCGGGCAAAAAGCGATCAGAAATGTAGCGGTGCGATAGCTCGGCTGCGGCCACGATGGCGGGGTCGGTGATCTCCACGCCGTGATGCACTTCGTATTTTTCTTTCAAGCCGCGCAGGATCGCCACCGTAGCCTCCACGCTCGGCTCGCCCACGATGATTTTTTGAAAGCGCCGCTCCAAAGCCGCGTCTTTTTCCACGTACTTGCGGTACTCGTCCAGCGTGGTTGCGCCCACACAATGCAGCTCGCCGCGAGCCAGCGCGGGCTTGAGCATGTTGCCGGCATCGATGGCGCCTTCTGCCTTGCCCGCGCCCACCATGGTGTGCAGCTCGTCGATGAACACGATGGTCTGGCCTTCGCCTTTGGAAAGCTCACTCAGCACAGCTTTCAAGCGCTCTTCAAACTCGCCGCGAAATTTGGCACCGGCCAAAAGCGATGCCATGTCCAAGCTCAGCACCCGCTTGCCGCGCAAGGAATCCGGAACTTCACCCGCCACGATGCGCTGCGCCAAGCCTTCCACAATCGCGGTTTTGCCCACGCCGGGCTCGCCGATCAGCACGGGGTTGTTTTTGCTGCGGCGCTGAAGCACTTGGATCGCACGGCGAATTTCATCGTCGCGGCCAATCACCGGATCGAGCTTTCCAAGCCGCGCGCGCTCAGTGAGGTCCAAGCAATACTTTTTGAGCGCTTCCCGCTGGCCTTCAGCCTCCGCAGAATTCACGCTCTCGCCGCCACGCACGGCGTTGATGGCTGACTCCAGGGTTTTGCGGTTCAGGCCCTGCGAACGGGCGGTGTCAGAAAAGCTGGTTTTGGCCTCCGCCAGCGCCAAGAAAAACAGCTCGCTGGCGATGAACTGGTCGCCTCGCTTGATGCTGAGCTTCTCAGCCGTTTGCAGCACATTCACCAAATCGCGCCCGGCTTGTACGCCTTCTTGGCCCTGCACCTTGGGCAGTGCGTCCAAGGCCTGCTGCGCGGCCACCTGGAGGCCTGCGGTGTTCACGCTCGCGCGCTGCAAGAGCGCGGCGGGGCCATCAGCTTGCTTGAGCAGCGCCAGCGCCACATGCGGCGGCTCGATGTAGGCGTGGTCATTGCCAAGCGCCAAGCTCTGCGCATCAGCAAGCGCTTCAGAAAATTTGGTGGTGAGTTTGTCAAGCCGCATCGCTAGGCTCCTGTTCTGTCATGGCAAACAGATGTGTGCCCGCAGCCAGAAATCAAGGTTGCTGACCTGAAGGAGTGCCTAGTGTCATGTCACGCCTGAAACGCCGCCATCTCGCTTGCCCTCGCTGCGCAGGGCGTCGTTGCAAAACTAGCCCATGCAGGGGGCATGCGCTGCGTTTTGCGCCTAGCCCCGCGCACCGATTGCTGCGCGATACACCGACATTTCAAGCGTGACATGACACTAGCTGCCCGCCAAATGCTCCAAGTTGCGCAGGTTCGCCTCAATCGCCGCAGCGGTGGCCAGCGGCTGCTCCAGGGGGAAGAGGTGGCCGCCGTCTAGGAATGTCGCGCGGCCTTGGGTGACTTCTTGGGTCATTTGCAGGCCCACTCGGCGCATTTCTTCGCTCTGCCGCCCGCCGATGAAGGCTGCTTCGCATCGCAGGGGATGGCGCTTGAGCAAGGCACCCAGGTTGTCGGGCAAGGTGTTGTAGATGGCGGATTCGACTTTGCGGTTGAAGGCAAGCGTCACGCCCTTGTCGTCGTCTTCAAACGCCGCCACGTAGTCTTGCAGCACCTGCGGATGCCACTTCGCAAATGCGCGCTTGGTTTTGAAGTGAGCCAGCGCAGCTTCACGCGTAGCCCAATGGTGGGTGCGCTTGTGGCTCACGGCGCTTGGCGAGAAGGTTTTGACCAGTTGCGTGGCCTTGATCACGCCGAGCGTTTGCGCGCGCCAGCCTGCCAAGATCGGGGAATCCACGAGCAGCACGCTTCGCGCGAGCTCTGGCGACTCGGCGGCAAGCATCAAGCTCAGAAATCCGCCTAAGCTGTGGCCCACCAAATGCGCGGGCTCGCCCGCTTTGGCAGTTTCGCGTTGCACAAGTTCGCGCAACTGCTCCACCAAATGCGGCCAGTTGTCTGTGACTGGAAGTCGCGGATCGTGGCCAAACTTGTCGATGGCCTTCACCCTGAAGCCGCGCCTTTTCAGCTCGGCAAAGAGCAGGCGGTAGGTGCTTGCCGGGAAGCTGTTGGCGTGGCTGAAAACCAGCAGACTCATGCTGGCCTCAAATCAGGCGCTCCGCCTGGTTGGCGATCTTTTTGATCGGCGGGTGTTTCGGGTCTTTGACGATCAACGGGGCCGCTGTTTGGCCGCCGTTCCACTGTGGGTCTTCGAT
>JAAFHN010000417.1 GCA_013298415.1 Comamonadaceae bacterium | reverse complement strand
CGCTGTTTTGAACACCGTCATGCCAGTTGGCCGATAGGCGTTGCACAGCGGTCCTTGGGTGATGAGCGTTCCTCGGGCAAGCGCGTTTTCCTTGAGCGGCATCTCGTACAAGTCCGTGCGCTTGGTTTGAGGTGCGAGGCCAAACGCTTGGTCGAAGAAGGCGCGCTGCTGCGCGGGATTGGCCATGTTGTTCAGGCCGCCGTAGGTGAGCAAGTTCATGTAGCTCCCCTCGACGGCTGCAATCGCGTCCAGATCCTGCTGCCGTTGGGGGTAGTAAGCTCCCTTGGCGGCCAAGAACCGTGCGCGATTCGGGCCCACAGTTTCCATCATCGCCACCAGCGCGCCAGCACCGATTCGCACCGAATCGGAAAACACGCGGCCGTCCCGGTCGAGCGACGCATCCACGCGGCACAGAAGGGTTTCCTTGCCAAAGGAGGTTGTGCCCTGCGGGCACGGCGCAGGATTCATGCAAAAGTGGTTTGCGCCGTAAACGCCTTTGTAGCCGGGGGCGCATTGGCGATCTCCGGCGGGGTTGAAGTAAACGTCCCGCCAGCAAAACTGGGGTGCCTGCGCCAGGGCGCTGAAGGAAGATGCCGTCAAGGCCAGCGCAGCAACTGCCTGGGCGACGGGGGCGAGCGATTTCATGATGGATGGGTCTCCGGTGGGCCAACTGCCTCGATGCGCCAGTCGTCGCATTGCGGCTTGTGGCGGCGTCGGCACCGGGCAGATGCGGCAGCGACGAGCGGATGCTCTTACAAAGCCTGGGGGAATGCGGCGAACCGAAGAAGCTTTTCGGCTCGTTCGACAGCTTGAGTCAGAGTTTCGACAATCGGACCGAGAACAGGGCGGGAGCGTGACCAGCGCGAAGCGCGACTTGAGCCGCGTCAACTGTGCGATAATAATAGGCTTCGCTGTTTCCAGGGCTTTCCCTGATTTCAGAGAAAAAGTGGCTCGGGGCCATCAAGGTGCAACGCCGTTGCAACGCCTCACGAGCACTTACGGCCAAGTTTGCGTCAGTAGACCAAGGCCAGACATTAAGAGCATTTCATGCCCAAAATGAAGACGAAAAAAAGCGCTGCCAAGCGCTTTCGTGTGCGCCCAGGCGGCACGGTCAAGCGTGGTCAAGCTTTCAAGCGCCACATCTTGACGAAGAAATCCACCACCCGCAAACGCCATCTGCGTGGCGCAGTGAATGTGCATGAGACCAACATGGGTCACATGGCGCAAATGCTGCCGTATGCTGGCCTGTAATCACCACGCTTAAGGAGTAATCAAATGCCTCGCGTCAAACGTGGTGTAACGGCTCGCGCCCGCCACAAAAAAGTTCTCGCACTTGCCAAAGGCTTCCGTGGCCGCCGCAAGAATGTGTTTCGCATCGCCAAGCAGGCGGTGATGAAGGCAGGCCAATACGCCTACCGTGATCGCCGTACCCGCAAGCGCGTGTTCCGCCAGCTCTGGATTGCGCGTATCAATGCAGCAAGCCGTGGCTTGGGACTCACGTACAGCCAATTCGCCAACGGCCTGAAAAAAGCCGCGATTGCCATCGACCGCAAGGTGCTGGCCGACATGGCGGTGAATGATGCAGCCGGTTTTGCAGCGGTGGTCAAGCAGGTCAAAGCTGCTTTGGGCATCGCAGACACGGCGACTGCATAAGTCGATCCAATCATCGATGGGTTGGTGGGGCTCATAGCCGCTGCCAACCACCCAAAAGGGGCGAGGCCTGCGGCTTCAGCCCCTTTTTTGTTGTCTGTTTTTCGGTTCTTTGAGTTCACACCATGAGTTCAACCACGGTTACCTTAGACGATCTGCTGCCGGAGGCACAAGCCGCGTTCGCCGCCGCTCCAACCGCGGCGGCGCTGGAAGATGCCAAAGCGCTGTTCCTGGGCAAAACCGGCCGCGTGACCGAGCTGCTCAAAGGCATGGCTGCGCTCTCGGTGGAAGAAAAGAAAACCCGCGGCGCGCAGATCAACGTGCTCAAAACCGGGATCGAGGCCGCACTCAACGCCCGCCGCAGCGCCTTGGCCGAGGCCGACTTGCAGCGCCAGTTGAAGGCAGAAGCGATTGATGTGACGCTGCCAGGCCGCGCGCCTGGCTTCATGGGCAGCGTGCATCCCATCACGCGCTGCTGGGCGCGCATTGAGCAGATTTTTGGCGAGCTGGGCTTTGACGTGGGTGACGGCCCCGAGGTAGAGACCGATTGGTTCAACTTCACCGCGCTGAACAACCCGCCCAACCACCCCGCGCGCTCGATGCAAGACACGTTTTACGTGGATTTGACCGATACCGACGGCCAGCCCTACTGCCTGCGCACACACACGAGCCCGATGCAAGTGCGCTATGCCTTGCAGCATGCCAAGCGCCACGCTGAAGCATTGAAACGCGGCGAGCTGCCCGAAATTCGCGTGATCGTGCCTGGGCGCACCTACCGCGTGGACAGCGATGCCACGCATTCGCCCATGTTTCACCAATTTGAAGGCCTCTGGCTGGGCGAAAACGTGAGCTTTGCCGACTTGAAAAGCACCTACTTGCACTTTTGCAAGCAGTTCTTCGAGGCCGACGACATCGTGCTGCGATTCCGCCCAAGCTACTTCCCGTTCACTGAGCCGAGCGCGGAGATGGACATCCGCTTCGAGTCTGGCCCTCTTGCCGGCAAGTGGTTGGAAGTGAGCGGCTCCGGCCAAGTTCACCCCAACGTGGTGCGCAACATGGGCTTGGACCCAGAACGCTACGTTGGCTTCGCATTTGGCTCCGGCATTGATCGCTTGGCCATGCTGAGGTACGGCGTGAGCGATCTCAGGCAGTTCTTCGAAGGCGATCTGCGGTTCCTGGGTCAGTTCAAGGGGTAGGGGCGGTTGGACAGCCTTTGAACGCGAAGGGCGCTAAATGAACGCGAAAAGCGCAAAGTAGACAGCCGAAATCATTGAAAGAGCCAAAGTGGTTCAGATTTCTTCAACGATCTATCGCAATCGTTTTTTGCAGCAAAACAAAACTCGGCTGTTTACTTCGCACCCTTCGCGTTCCCTTAGCGACCTTTGCGTTCAAATATTGAACCCCATCCCCTCTCTGTCATTTTATTCATTACATTCTTCGCTACACATTAAGTAGCACTTCAAACGCAAGAGTTAACCCATGTTGTTTCCTGAATCTTGGCTGCGTGAGTTTTGCAATCCGCCTTTGAGCACTGAGCAGCTGGCTCACACGCTCACGATGGGCGGGTTTGAAGTCGAGTCGATTCGGCCTCTGGCACCGGCATTTACC
>JAAFHN010000667.1 GCA_013298415.1 Comamonadaceae bacterium | reverse complement strand
GGTGGCCAACGATCCCACGCGCTTCTTGGAACGCAATGCCAAGCTCCAATGGGGCATCATGGTCTGTGTCTCTGGCCTGAGCCATGTGCCTGCCCTGCTGCTCCTCGACTTCAAAGGCTTTGAAGCCAAAGGCGCGTTTTTGGTGTTTTTCTTGGTGTTTGTGGTGCAGGGTGGCATGGTGATGCAGCACCTGATCGCGCGCCACGTGCAATACAAGCCGGTGGCGCCCAATGTGAGCACCAGCTTTCACTGGCGCACCTGGCTTTACAGTCTTTTCTTTGCCGCAGTGCTCGGCGCTCTGCTCTCGGGCATCACGCCGTTTCAGCCCGGCCAAGCCTTTGTGATGGCGCTGATCGCCTGCGCTGCAGGCACGCTGGGGCACTTCGTGATGAAGGCACTCAAGCGCGATCGCGGTGTCACGCATTGGGGCGGCCAGATGAGTGACACGACCGGCGCGCGCGGCCTGCTCGACAAATTGGATGGACTTTGCTTTGCTGCGCCCGTGTTTTTCCACTCGGTGCGCTGGTACTTTGACCTCTAGCCAGCGGGCATGGGAGCGGTGATTCAGCGCATTTTAGGAATCGACCCGGGCTTGCTCATCACTGGCTTTGGTGTGATCGATGCGGATGGCCCACGCCTGAGCTACGTGGCCAGCGGCACGGTGAGCACTCGCCACTTTCCCACAGGCGCTCTGCCCCAGCGCATCGGCTGCTTGTTTGAAGGCGTGAGCGAAGTGGTGAGCACTTACAAGCCCACGCTGGCAGCAGTTGAAATCGTGTTCATGAATGTGAACCCCCAATCCACCCTGCTGCTTGGGCAGGCCAGGGGAGCGGCCATGAGCGCGCTGATGCATGGCGGGCTGGAGGTGTCGGAATACACCGCGCTGCAAATGAAAAAGGCAGTCACCGGCCACGGAAAAGCGGCGAAAGAGCAGGTGCAAATCATGGTGCAAAAGCTGTTGCAATTGCCCGGTCTGCCGGGCAGCGATGCGGCGGATGCGCTGGGGCTCGCGATCACACACGCCCACGCGGCAAGATCGCTGACGGCGCTCTCAAAAGGCGCGCTTCAGGCGGGAAAGGCCCTCAATCGGCGCACGAGCGCGATGTACAAAGACGGTCGAAACTACTGAGGCGGCGTGGGGGTCAGCCTCACCCCCAGGCCGCGCTGCCTGGCATGAAATGCAGGATTCGGCCGCGGAGCAAGGGAGCAGGTTCATTCGGCAGACTGCCAACTGCGCCTAGGCATGGGCTGGTAGGGGTTGTCGTTCACCATCAGCGAGAGCTCGTAGAGCATCATCACATCTCGGAATGCGGCCAGATCCATCAAGCGGCGCATGTGCGGCTCGCCCACCAGCCACTGCTCCAGAAGCCACACCACGCTGTTGTTGGCCCAGGCCTGGGTGAGCTGCACGGTGGCCAAGTCGTAGCGCAAAAGATCGCGGCCGGGCAATGCCGCATCGGGCCAAGTGGGTGCCAGTCGATTGAAGCGCTGCCGGTAGGTGTCGGCCCACTGCTGAAAAGCTGCTTTGTCGTTGCGCTGGCGGTAGACAGCCAGCAACTCAAGGTAGACCCAGCCGCTCGTATTGTCGTGCTCGTTGATGTGGTGCAGCAGCGCTTGCTCGGCCACACCCAGGCGCGATTCCTGCACCCACTCTTGCAAACCTCTGGAAAGGAGCAGCAAATCTTGCATGGGCTGGGGCACAAACTGCACATCGGGCAACTCGCGGTGGTGCATGCTTTGCAAGCCACCAGAGCCCTCCCCCGAAGCGCCCGGCATCACCGTGGCCTGGAACGCGGAGGCGTGCTCAGGCACCCGGTTGAACGGGCCGAAGCTCCGCACTGCTGAGCCCGCCGCAACCACCGCTGAGGCGGCAACACTCGCAGGCGCGAAATCGCGAAGATCCTGGGCCGGCTGGCTCGCAAGGCTTTCGCTGGCTGCTGCCGATGGGGTGCATGACTCGGTTGGACCTTCAGCGGC
>JAAFHN010000145.1 GCA_013298415.1 Comamonadaceae bacterium | reverse complement strand
AAAACCCCCAAATCAAACTCGCCACCCGCGAGCTGGGCCTGGCCTTCCTGCAAGAAGTGTTCGAAGGCCAAGAAGGGGCGGTGAAACGCTGGCAAACCGAACATGCGCATTTGTTAGCCAGGTTTGAGGATCGCAGGGCGGGTGTCCGCAGCTAGCGCCTGCCAGGCGCGCACCTTCGCTCAAGCCTTTTTCATCACCTCGCGCTCCACTTGGGCCCATTGGGCTTCCATCATGCGGCCTTTGAACGCGCCGACGATGCGCTGTTTGCGGTCGATGAGGTAGGTGGTGGGGGTGGAGATGATTTCGCCAAAACCGTCGCGCAGGTCGCCGGCATTGCGCCAAAGTTGCGGAAAGCGCTGGCTCACTGGCACGGTGCGCTCCACGATACGTTCGTAGGCCACCACGTCGTCGAGCTTTTTGTCGATGGCAACGGTGACCAGCTCAAAGCCCTGCTTCATCCATTTTTCATGAGCGCGGCGAAATTCGGGCATCTCCACGCGGCAAGTGGGGCACCAAGTGGCCCAAAAGGCAACCAGGCGCACCTGGCTTTGGCCTGCGGCCAGATCGAATGCTTTTTGATCGATGGTTTTGCCAGCCAGCTCTGGCGCAACGGAGCCCAAGCGTGGCGGCGGAATGCGCGCGGGCGGCTCTTGCGCCCAAGCCGCATTCATCAGCAGCGGGGAAACGACGGCAGCGGCGGCAAATCCGAGCTGGGCGCGGCGCGCGGGATCGACTGTGTTCATCGTGAAACTCCGGGTGAAAGTCTGTAGGGCTGCAGGTCTGTACGGCGGGCTTTTGCCGCATGATTGCACGATGTCATTCAGCGCCGCAACCCCGTCCGAGCCAAGCCAAAGCTATCAGAGTGTGTTTTCTCCCGGTTTGTTCCGTGGGCAGGTGGCGCTCGTCACTGGCGCCGGATCGGGCATGGGCCGTTGCATCGCGCATGAGCTGGCGAGCCTGGGTGCCAGCGTGGTGATGGTGGGTCGCACGCTTGAAAAGCTGCAAAAAGTAGAGCAAGAAATCAAGCAAATACTAGGACAGACTGGTGATTTATCTTCAAATCCTGCCCTTCAAGCGCTAAACCCTGCTACCCAGCTCCCTGCGCCCGCCGCCCGAACCCTTTGCCTCTCTTGCGACATCCGCGACGAGGCGGCCGTAGCCGCAACGGTCGCGAAAATCGTCAGCGAATTCGGCCGGATTGATCTGCTGGTGAACAACGCGGGCGGCCAGTTTCCCGCGCCACTGCATCGCATCAATGCCAAGGGCTTCGATGCGGTGGTGCGCAACAACCTGCACGGCGGCTTTTTCATGGCCCGCGAGGTCTACAACCAAGCCATGCGCGCGCAGGCCTCCAAGCCCGGCCCGCTGGGCGGCAAACCGCATGCGGGCGCAATTGTGAACATCATCATGGACATGTGGGGCAGCGTGCCAGGCATGGGCCACAGCGGCGCGGCCAGGGCGGGCATGCTGAGCTTGACGGAGACGATGGCGCTGGAATGGGCCCCGGTGCGCTGCAATGCCGTAGCTCCCGGCTTCATCGCCACCAGCGGCATGGACAAATACCCGCCCATCATGACCCCGCTGATCCGCAACATCCACAAAGACGTGCCCCTGCAGCGCCTGGGCACCGAAAGCGAGATCTCAGCCGCCGTGTGCTTTTTGCTCAGCCCGGCTGCCGCCTTCATCAGCGGAAGCTGCTTGCGCGTAGACGGCGCAGCCCCCCAAGCCCGCCGCCACTGGCCCTACGTGGGTGACATGGACGACTTGCACGGCTCGGCCCCCGGCGCAGGCACCACCCAAGCCTTCAACGGCTTTCACCTGAGCGAAACACCCAAAGTGCTCAGCAGCGGAAGCTTTTTGACCAACAACGCGCTCACCAGAAGGTTCACCAAGTGGGCGCATCGGATGTGGATTCGTAAATCGTAGGGGCGGGGGAAAGTAACGCGGAAAGCGCGAAAGGCAACAGCCAAAAAACGCGAAAAAGCAGCCGTCTTCGGTTGGTGGTGGCGCGCTGAGGTGGTGGCGAATTGGGGTGGTCTTGGCGCAGCGTCAAAAAATTGGGTGTCCTTTTTCGCGCTTTTCGCGTGTTTTCTGTGTTTTTCGCGTTACTTCCCCTTCTCCCGCCCCCCAGATAATCCACGCATGCGAATCGCCATCACCAAGATGCAAGGCGCGGGCAATGATTTTGTGGTGTTGGACGCCACGCATCAACCCGCGTTTGGCCCGCTGGACCTGACCCGCGCGCAGCTGCGCTGGCTGGCGCATCGGCAGTTTGGCGTGGGTGCGGACCAGATCTTGGTGGTGGGGCCATCGCCCGCTGCGGGCATTGATTTCAGCTACCGCATCTTCAATGCCGATGGTGGCGAAGTGCAGCATTGCGGCAATGGCGCGCGCTGCTTCGTGCGCTTTGTGCGCGAGCGGGGTCTGACTGCGAAGCGCTCGATCAAAGTGCGCACGGTCAATGCCGATTTGGAGCTGACCGAGCGCGACGACGGCCTCGTGACCGTGAACATGGGGCCGCCGCGCTTTGAGCCTGAGCGCTTGCCGTTTAACGCTGCGGGGCTGGCCCAAGGGGCTTTTGGAGCTGCGAACGTGTTTGCCCTGCCTCTGAAGCCCCCTTTTCAGCTTCCCAGCGGTTTTTTTGAAGGTTTTTCCACCACTGTCCAGGTGGAATCAAGTGATGATGCTATGTTTAAAGTAGCAATTGCTTCGATGGGCAACCCGCATGTGGTGGCGCAAGTGGCCGATGTGAATGCCGCTGAAATCTCTGCGCTGGGCTTTGCGCTGCGCGAGCACCGGCGCTTTGCTGAAGGGGCCAACGCGGGCTTCCTGCAAGTGCTCTCGCCCACTGAAATCAAGCTGCGCGTGATCGAGCGCGGCGTGGGCGAAACGCTTGCCTGCGGCACAGGGGCTTGCGCCGCCGTGGCATGCGGCGTGCAGGCCGGTGTGTTGTCAGCAACTGAGCCGATCACGGTTCACACCCGTGGCGGCGATTTGCAAATCGCCTGGCGCGGCGGCGCAGATGATCCCGTGATGATGAGCGGCCCGGCAGTGACTGTGTTTGACACCACAATTGACGTGCCTGACTCGCCTTTTTTCCCCGATTCCCTTTGAAATTTTTGACCGACCCATGAGCACTGACGACACCTTGCTGGCCAACGACGACGCGGTGGCGAACTACCTGTTGAGCCAGCCCGATTTCTTTGCGCGCCGCCCCGATGTGCTGTCCAAGCTGCGCGTGCCCAGCAGCGTCAATGGCAAAACCTTGAGCTTTGTGGATGCCAAGCTCGAGCGTTTGCAGCAAGACGTGATCGTGTACGAAGAGGGCTTGGCCAAGCAAACCAAGCGCTTCAACGAAATTTCGGCAAATGCCACGAAAAACACCGAAACGGTGGATCGCCTGCACGCTTGGCTGCGCGATGTGCTGCTCACCACCGACGACGGCACGATCCCGCTCGCCATTGCGGCCGGTCTGCGAGTTCACTTTCCGGATTTGCAATCTGCGATCAAGGTGTGGGGCGTGTCGGCCCGATTCGCCAACGACGATTTCGCGCAAGGCGCGAGCGACGAAGCCAAGGCCTACGCTGCCGAGCTTTCCGAGCCTTACTGCGACGCCGTGACGAGCCAGGAGCCCGTGCTGTGGCTGGATGAGCCAGCAGCCGCCCAAAGCGTGGCCATGATCCCGCTGCGCACCGGGCGCATGGGCGCGGTGAACGGCATGCTCGTGCTCGGCAGCGCCGAAGCCAGCCGGTTCACGCCAGACATGTCCAAAGACTTTTTGAGCCTCATTGGCGAGCTGAGCAGTGCGGCACTGGCGCGCTTGCGCACCTGACATGGCAGAAGAGGGCGAGCAGAGCCAACTGCCGCCGCTCGCGCAGCAATACCTCGCGCACGTCGCAACCCAAAAGCGCCTGGCCGAGCGCACGGTAGCGCTCTACACCCAAGATTTGCGCAAGCTCACACTGCTTGCCGAGCAATCGCGTATCGGCATTGAGGCCGTGACCTCACTGCACACTCGCCGCTGGGTGATGCAAATGAATGGCCAGGGCCGTTCGGCGCGGGGCATTGCGCTGATCCTCTCAGGATGGCGGGGCTTCTACAAATGGGCGGGCAAGCATGGGCATGTGGCCGTGAACCCGCTGGATGGTGTGCGCGCGCCCAAACCGCCCAAGCCGCTGCCCAAAGCGCTCGCGGTGGAAGATGCAGTAGCGCTCGCTGCGCACCGAGATACCGGCCGCAACCCCTGGGCGGAAGCCCGCGACGCGCTCGCGGCCGAGCTCTTGTATTCCAGCGGCTTGCGCATGGCAGAACTCTTGAGCTTGGACCTGCGTGCGGGCAAAGATGCGATTTCGTGGATCGACGTGGCACAGGCCACGGCCACTGTCGTCGGCAAGGGCAGCAAGCAGCGCACGGTGCCCGTGGGCCAAGCGGCGCTGGATGCCCTGGCGGCCTGGCAGGCGGTGCGAGAGCAGGGCTTGCAAAAGGGCTGTGCCGCAGGGCCAGCGCTGCTCATCAATTCAAAAGGCGAACGGTTGAGCGCCCAAACCGTGCGCGTGCAATTGAAGCGCCGCGCCCAAGCTGCTGGCCTCAACACCCCCGTTCACCCCCACATGCTGCGCCACAGCTTCGCCAGCCATCTGCTGCAATCCAGTGGCGACTTGAGAGCCGTGCAAGAACTCCTCGGCCACAGCAACATCAGCACCACCCAGGTCTACACCCGCCTAGATTTCCAACACCTCGCCAAGGTCTACGACCAAGCCCATCCGAGGGCGAAGCTGAAGTGAATCGGGAGTCTTTGCAGCCGGCTGCCCCGGCTGTACCGGCTGCCAAAACTGCCCCTGAGTTCTAATCGCAGCCATGAAAACCATTTGGCTCAAGCCCGGCAAGGAGCGTTCGTTGTTGCGGGGGCATCCTTGGATCTACGACAGTGCGGTGCAGCGTGGCGGCGGTGATGCGGGCGAAACGGTGCGCGTGTGCACCAGCGACGACAAATTCTTGGCTTGGGCTGCCTACAGCCCGCAGTCCAAAATCCGCGCCCGCGTTTGGAGTTTTGACGAAGCGCAGCGGGTCGACGCTCCTTTTTTGGAAGCATTGATTCATTTAAGCACTAGGACAAGAGCGCAATTTCCCATCAAAAGTGACGGAATTCGCCTCATTCACGGCGAAGCGGACGGCTTACCCGGCCTGATCGTGGATCGCTATGCCGACACGCTGGTGGCGCAGTTCTTGAGCGCGGGCACCGAGCGCTTCAAGCCCATCATCGTGCCCGCCTTGCTGGCCGCTACTGGCTTGCAAAAGCTCTATGAACGCAGTGATTCCGGCGTGCGGCAATTGGAAGGTTTGCCGCCTGCAACCGGCTGGCTGACAGAGGCGGTAGGCGACACGGCGCTCAGCATCCAAGAACACGGCTGGCGGCTGGGCCTGAACATCCAAGAAGGCCACAAAACAGGTTTCTACCTGGATCAACGCGACAACCGCCAAAAATTCAGCGAGTACGCCGCCCGCTTGCAATTCAAGCGCGTGCTCAATTGCTACAGCTACACGGGCGGCTTCACGGTGGCAGCCCTCGCAGGCGGCGCAGAGCACGTCACCAGCATCGATTCCAGCGGCCCCGCGATTGAAAAAGCCAAAGAAAACGTGGCTTTGAACGGCTTTGACCTCGGTCGATGCACTTTCATGGACGCCGATGTGAACGGCAGCTTGCGCCAATTGATCGCGGAAGGCAAAAGCTTCGATGCCATCGTGCTCGATCCGCCCAAATTCGCGCCCACTGCGGCACACGCTGACCGTGCGTCGCGGGCGTACAAAGACATCAACCGGCTGGCTTTCAAGCTGCTCGATGTGGGCGGCGTGCTCTTCACCTTCAGCTGCTCAGGCGGGATTGATCCAGACCTGTTCCACAAAATCGTGGCTGGCGCGGGCAACGACGCGCATGTGGATGCCTTCATTTGCGAGCGCTTGGGCGCAGCGCCCGATCACCCGATGACGGTGAACTTTCCAGAAGGCGAATACTTAAAAGGCCTGGTGCTTATGAAAAAGCCCCATGCCCCCAGAACTCGCATCGCAAAAGAAGACGCACAAGTAAGCGCCAGCGACAAGGCTTGATTTCTCGCAGAATCGCCGCACATACATCCGTCTACCCAGGCGCACATCGCGTCAAAACACATGGCCCTCATCCCCACCACCATCCTCACTGGCTTTTTAGGCGCAGGCAAAACCACGCTGCTCAAGCGCATCTTGTCGGAGGCTCACGGCCAAAAAATTGCCGTGATTGAAAACGAATTCGGCGAAGAAAACATCGACAACGACATCTTGGTTGCCGAGACCAAGGAGCAAATCATCCAGATGAGCAATGGCTGCGTGTGCTGTACCATTCGCGAAGATTTGCGCACCACGCTGCACGATTTGGCCGAGAAAAAGCGCAAAGGCGAGCTCAAGTTTGACCGCGTGATCATCGAAACCACGGGCCTTGCCGATCCGGGCCCTGTGGCCCAAACCTTCTTCATGGACGACGACGTGGCCGAGCAGTATTTGCTCGACAGCATCTTGACGCTGGTGGATGCCAAACACGCCGCGCAGCAGCTCAACGACCGCCAAGAAGCCCGCCGCCAAGTGGGCTTTGCCGATCAAATCTTCATCAGCAAATCAGATTTGGTGAGCAAAGAAGAGGTGGATGCGCTCATCCACCGCTTGA
>JAAFHN010000403.1 GCA_013298415.1 Comamonadaceae bacterium | reverse complement strand
TCTTCAGGCATGGGCTCGCAGAGCAGCACGCCAATGCTGGAGTTCAGCTCATCCACATCGCCCATGGCGTGCACGCGCAGTGCGTCTTTGCGCACCCGAGCGCCGTCGCCCAAGCCTGTCGTGCCGTCGTCGCCCGTGCGGGTGGAAATTTCAGTGAGTCGGTTACCCATGTGGAATGCCTTTTGGAGGCTTGAATTGTGGCATTTCAATGAAATACTGGCGCACTGTCCAGGTATTTACTTGCGGTAGCGCTACAAAAACATGAGCGTTGTTTCTCAACCCAGCATGACTGCCGCTCATGAAGGCGCATCGCCAGGTCTGCGTCGCGTTCCTACAATGCCACGATCCTTTGGAGACAAACCCATGAACGCACCCACCAACCCCGCGCACTTGCTGCCCGATGTGTCGCAAATGCCGATGCCGGATGCCTTGCTGGTCGCTCTGCAATCGCGGTTTGGCGCGCAGTGCTCCACCGCGCTTGCGGTGCGCACGCAGCATGGCGTGGACGAATCGGTGTTTTCTGTGCCGCCACCCGCTGCGGTGGTGTTTGCCGAGAGCTCGAAAGACGTGGCCGATGCCGTTGCGCTTTGCGCGGCGCACCGCTACCCAGTGATTCCGTTTGGCGTCGGTTCGTCTCTTGAGGGGCATTTGCTCGCGGTGCGGGGTGGGGTGAGCGTGGATGTGTCGCGCATGAACCGGGTGCTCACTCTGAATGCCGAGGATTTGACGGTGACCGTGCAAGCGGGCGTGACCCGAAAGCAGCTCAACGAAGAAATCAAAAGCACAGGCCTCTTTTTTCCCATCGATCCTGGCGCGGATGCCAGCCTAGGCGGCATGGCGGCCACTCGCGCGAGCGGCACAAACGCTGTGCGCTACGGCACGATGCGCGAAAACGTGCTCGGGCTCGAAGTGGTCACAGCAAGCGGCGAGATCGTGAAAACCGGCACACGTGCGAAGAAATCATCCGCAGGCTACGACCTCACGCGCCTCATGGTGGGCAGCGAAGGCACGCTGGGTGTGATCACCGAAGTCACGCTCAAGCTCTACCCGATTCCAGAAGCCATCAGCGCGGCCACATGCAGCTTTCCCAGCATCGCAGCTGCCGTGGAAACCGTGATCCAAGTCATCCAGCTGGGCGTGCCGATTGCGCGCTGCGAGCTGATCGACCACAACACCGTGCGCATGGTGAACGCGCACAGCAAAACCACCCTGCGCGAAGAAGCCATGCTGCTGATGGAATTCCACGGCTCGCCAGCCAGCGTGAAAGAGCAGGCTGAGACCGTGCAGGGCATTGCCAGCGACAACGCGGGCCAAGCCTTTGAATGGGCCTCCACGCCTGAGGAGCGCACGCGGCTGTGGACGGCGCGGCACAACGCTTACTTCGCTGCGCTGCAAAGCCGCCCCGGCTGCCGTGCGATTTCCACAGACACCTGTGTGCCGATCTCAAGGCTTGCCGATTGCTTGCTGGAAAGCATCGACGAAGTGAACGCCAGCGGCATCCCCTACTTTCTCGTGGGCCACGTGGGCGATGGCAACTTCCACTTCGGCTACCTGATCGACCCCAACGACGCGAACGAGCGCGTCATTGCCGAGCAACTCAACCACACCTTGGTCCACCGCGCCCTCGCGCTAGAAGGTACGTGTACCGGAGAGCACGGCGTGGGACTTCACAAACAAGGCTTTTTGCTCAGCGAAGCAGGCGAGGGTGCTGTCGCCATGATGCGCAGCATCAAGCACGCGCTCGACCCCCACAACATCATGAATCCGGGGAAGATTTTTGCGTGGTGAGTGGTGGGTAGCGCCCCCGGCATCGAGCGCCATCGCCGTCAGTCGCTACTTTTGCTTGGGGTTTGGGGCGACGATGAGCCCACTCTAAAGCAGGCGATGTAGCAAAGACCGAAAAAGTACAAAAAGTAAGCAAACACAGCCCTCACACTATGCGGCAGAGGGCCAAAAAAATACCATTCCACATCCGGCCCACTGCTTCCAAACGCAGGAAAAATCCACATCAACGGGATGGTGATGAGGACGAATGGGATGTTCAAAAGTGGAACGTAGATTGCGGCCATTGCGAGCAATGCCGATGGGGTCGGTTAATCAGTTCAACCTAGAGACCGCAGTTGAACGCGCCCGAGTGGGCCTGCATGGGGCCGATCCAGCAAGGCGCGAGGACGCAGCGCACTCGTGTGCGCAAGGACGAGCAACGCCGCTGGTCGGCTCCAGGCGGACCCAATCGGGTACGTAGCGCTTTCGCCGAATTGGTGAGTTTGAAAAGCGAGGAAATCTTCATGAAACCAGGTACTTATCAGTGAAGCAAGCAGTCAACTGCGGTTTCTAGGTTCAAAGCTTGTGCGACTTTGTACCTTGCATCAACCGGGCTGTTGGCCCTGGCCTGGGCTTGGGTTCGGGATGAGTATTGATGGGCGAAATTGTACAAATAATCGTACAATTCCACCCATTCCTGAAGGTCAAACATGGATGCCATCACATACTCCTCAGCCCGCGCCAACTTGGCGTCGACGATGGATCGGGTGTGCCACGACCACGCGCCTGTGATCGTGACGCGCAACGGCCAGCCTTCGGTGGTGATGTTGTCGCTCGAAGACTATTCTGCGCTCGAAGAGACGGCGTACCTGCTGCGAAGCCCTGCGAATGCCAAGCGGCTGGCTGCCGCGTTGGCGCAGGTGAGCGCAGGCCAGGGCCATGAGCGTGCGCTGGCCGAATGAAGCTTGTATTTGCAGACGCGGCTTGGGAAGACTATCTCTACTGGCAGCGCCAAGATCGCCGCACCTTGACGCGCGTCAACGAATTGATCAAAGCCGTTCAGCGCGACCCGTTTACGGGCATCGGCAAGCCTGAGCCTTTGAAGCACACCCTTGCGGGTTTTTGGTCGCGGCGCATCACTGAAGAGCACCGCATGGTCTACCGTCTGGAAACGGATTCGCTGCTGATTGCTCAGTTGCGGTATCACTACTGATCTTGTGATGCGCAGGGCAGAACCGATGCGATCGGGCGATCTTCAAAAAAGATAGCAATGAATGACGTGAGTACTTGGACATCGGCGCAAAAACTCTTCAATGAAGCTTCCGCAAGTACGCTTTGGAGTCTTGGGGTGCTGGCAGCTGGCTTGAGCGCTGTGCTGCTGCCGGGCTGCGCATCGCCGCCGGTCGGTCAGATCGTGAATGTCGTGCCAGTCACCTCGGTGGCACAGTGGGGCGGCAGCCCGCTCACGCCGGAGCTGCGGGCCCGGGCCAAGGCGCACGTGCCGACGCGGGTGACGCTGCATCACGCTGGCGTGCCGTTTGGGCGTGAAAAAGACCCGGCTTTGCACCTGCGCAACCTCCAAAAATGGTCACGCGAGGTGCGGCCGTGGGCCGACATTCCTTA
>JAAFHN010000639.1 GCA_013298415.1 Comamonadaceae bacterium | reverse complement strand
CGGCTCGGGCACGCCCGCAGATGCTGGCTGCCTGAGCGTGCGCGATGGCGTGATCGTTGCCGCGTCTCAAACTGATCAAGCGCGCAACACCATCGACTGCCAAGGTCTGGTGCTCTGCCCTGGCTTCATCGACGCGCACACGCATGATGACGCGCTGGTGCTGCAAACGCCCGCCCTTGGCAAGCCGCACCCCAAGCTGTCGCAAGGCGTGACGACCGTGGTCACAGGCAACTGCGGCGTGAGCCTGGCACCGCTGCGTTTGCGCGGCGATCAAACGCTCCCAGCACCACTGGATGTGTTGCCACCCGCCGCGTTCAAGTTCGCTGAGTTTGCCGAATATTTGCAAGCCTTAAGCGTCTCCCCGCCCGCACTCAACGTGCTCTCACTGGTGGGCCACACCACGCTGCGCGCCAAACACATGGCGGCGCTGGACCGCGAGGCGAGCGCGGATGAGCAAGCGGCAATGGCGCACGAGCTGGATTCGGCACTTGATGCGGGCGCGTGGGGCCTGTCCACCGGCGTGTTCTACCCGCCCGCGCGCGCTGCCACGCAGGCTGAGCTGTGCGCCGTCGCTGCCCCGCTCAAAGCCAAAAAGAGCCTGCTGACCATGCACTTGCGCAGTGAGGCCGATGAGATTGAGGCCGCTTTGCGCGAAGCCTTCGCAGTCGCCAAATCCTGCGAGGCCAACCTCGTGCTCAGCCACCACAAGCTGATGGGCCTAGCCAATCACGGCAAAAGCGCGATCACACTGCCCATGATCGAGCAAGCCGCGCGATTGCAGCCCGTGTGCATGGATTGCTACCCGTATGACGCATCCAGCACCATGCTGCTGTCCGAGCGGGTGGCGATGGCGCGGCAAGTGCGCATCACCGAAAGCGCTGCGTTGCCCGAGGCCAGCGGCAGGTGGCTGCACGATTTGGCCGCCGAGCGGGGTTTAAGCCAAGAAGCGATGGCCCAGCAACTCATGCCAGGCCGAGCCATCTATTTCGGCATGGCCGAGGCCGATGTGCAGCGCATCTTGGCTCATCCGCTCACCATGATTGGCAGCGATGGCTTGGCCCACGATGCCCAGCCGCACCCACGCCTGTGGGGCAGCTTCGCCCGCGTGCTCGGCCACTATCGCCGCGATCTGGGCCTCTTCAGCCTAGAGACCGCGACCCACAAAATGACCGGCCTGCCCGCCGCCCGTTTTGGCCTCGACAACCGCAGCCAGCCCCAGGCCCCGCGCGGCCTGCTGCGCGAAGGCTTTGCCGCAGACTTGGTGCTCTTGAACCCCGAAACTGTGGCGGATGCCGCGAGCTACGACCACCCCCAACGCCCCGCCCTCGGCATCGAAGCCGTCTACGTGAACGGCCAGCTCGCCAGCAACGCCCAAGGCGTGCAACGCGCACATGCGGGCTTAGCGCTGCGAGCTGCATGAAAATACGCGTCTGCGCCGTCCCAACTTCCGTTCGGGCTTGCAGCACCCGTTCGGGCTGAGGTATCGAAGCCCCAGCGGCGACCCCACTGACCGTTCGGGCTGAGCCTGTCGAAGCCCCTTAAACCGCACACCATGTCAAACCTCCTCGATCTCCCCTGCTACTTGAACGGCGAACACACCACGCTCACCCAGGCCAAGGTCTCGGTGATGGATCGGGGCTTCATCTTTGGCGATGGCATTTATGAAGTGGTGCCTGCTTACGCTGGCGTGCCCTTTCGGTTTGACGAGCACTTTGCCCGCATGGAGCGCGGCTTGAAAGAGCTGCGCATCCCCAACCCCATGACGAAACCCGAGTGGCATGCACTCATCTCTGGGTTGATATCAAAAATCGTAGCAACAAATGATGTAAATGCTAGGACACTTTGGCAAAAAGACGCTGAAAATGCCCCTGCACAGCTCGTGTACATCCAAATCACGCGCGGCGTAGCCATGCGCGACCATGTGATGGTGAGTGGCCTCACGCCAACCGTATTTGCCTTTGCCAACCATGCCAAGCTGCCGAGTGCGGAGCAGCGCGCGTCGGGCGTGGCCTGCGTGAGCGCAGAAGATTTCCGCTGGGCCAAAGCGCACATCAAATCCACGAGCCTGCTGGGCGCAGTCATGTCGCGCCAAATCTCAGCCGATCAAGGCGCGCTTGAGAC
>JAAFHN010000420.1 GCA_013298415.1 Comamonadaceae bacterium | reverse complement strand
ACTCAGCGCGATGGAAGAGCGGATTTACCGCTTGCGCTGTGTGGAAGGCTGGTCGATGGTCGTGCCCTGGATCGGCTATTCGCTGGCCAATTTGATTCGCGCAGTGGAGCCGCTCGGCAGTGCGAAGTTCGTGCAGTTCGACACGCTGGCTGACCGCGAGCAAATGCCTGGGTTGCGATCCTCGGTGCTGCAATGGCCCTACACCGAAGGCCTGCGCATGGACGAGGCGTTGAACCCGCTCACCCTGCTCACCTTCGGCCACTACGGCGAGGTGTTGCCGAATGCGAATGGCGCGCCGGTGCGCATCGTCACGCCCTGGAAATACGGCTTTAAAAGTGGCAAGAGCATCGTGCGCATCCGCTTCACCGACAAAGAGCCGCGCACGAGCTGGAATGTGTCGGCACCGCAAGAGTACGGCTTTTATTCCAACGTGAACCCGACCGTCGATCACCCGCGCTGGAGCCAAGCGACCGAGCGGCGCATCCCTGAAGACGGCATCTTCGCCAAGAAGCGTAAAACCCTGATGTTCAACGGCTACGAAGCCCAAGTGGGCCAGATGTACGCTGGGATGGATTTGCGCAAGTTTTTTTGAACGCTGCGTCGCCCCGCCATGCGTTCCCTGCTGCTGAAGCCGGCGGCCAAACCGCTGCTGTTCATCCTCTGCCTCGCGCCATTCTTTTGGCTCGCTTACGGCGCACTCGCCAACCAACTCGGCGCAAATCCGGCTGAAACGCTCATCCGCTCCACGGGCGATTGGGCGCTGCGCATGCTGTGCGTCACGCTCGCCGTCACGCCCCTGCGCATCCACACCCGCACGCCGCAGCTCGCCCGATTTCGCCGCATGCTCGGCCTCTTTGTCTATTTCTACGCCGCGCTGCACATGCTTTGCTACGCCTGGCTAGACATGGGCTTGGACATTCCCGACATCGCCAAAGACATCGCCAAACGCCCCTTCATCCTGGTTGGCTTCACCGCCCTGCTCCTCCTCACCCCACTCGCGCTCACCTCGTTCAACCGCGCCATCAAAGCCCTAGGCGCGAAGCGTTGGCAAACCTTGCACAAGCTCGTCTACGCGATTGCCGCGCTCGCCATCCTGCACTTCTTCTGGATGAGGGCGGGGAAAAACAACTTCACCGAGGTGTACGTGTATGCGGGTGTGCTGGGCGCACTGATGCTGGCCAGGTTGCCCGCGCTGCGCTTGACAAAGACGTGAGCATCCAGTCGCTGCAAACGACGAGGATTTGGCTACAGCTGTGGGGGCTCAGAGGCGCGGCGTGGCGGAGCGGTCACCAAGGTAATTCTGCCCCGTCATAGGCGAAAAATCCACCGGTCTGCTGGGCACCCAAGCCCTCCAGCATGTCAATCAAACGCTCAGCGGCAAGCTGCGGAGTTTGCAGATCCAAGCCTGCTTTGTGAAACGGCTCACTCAATCGCGAGGCGACCGTGCCAGGGTGCAGCGCCACGCAGATGCTGGCTTTGTTGGCGCGGGTGAGTTCGATGCTCGCGGTTTTCACGGCTTGGTTGAGCGCAGCTTTGGCGGCGCGATAGCCGTACCAGCCACCCAAGCGGTTGTCGCCCACGCTGCCCACCTTGGCGCTGAGGAACGCAGCCCGCACTTCGCCGCTTTTGGGCAGCAGTGGGAAAAAATGCTTCATCAGAAGCATGGGGCCAATCGCGTTGATGGCGAACTGCTGCTGCAAGTAGGCTGGGTTGAGCTGCAACCAGGATTTTTCTGGCCCGCCTTCGCTGCCATGCAAGCTGCCCGTGGCAATCCACAGCCGGCGGATCGGCGCATTGGCGGTTTGCGCCCTCAGCCAGTGGCCGCAGGCCGCGATGCCGGCCTCATCCAACAAATCCAGCGCTGGCTCGGACCGGCGCGACAAGCCAATGCACTGCGCGAACTGACCACCGGCTCGCAGCTCAGCGAGCAAGGCAGCGCCAATCGCACCGCCTGCGCCAACGACGACTGCGCTCGCCGCGCCTAGGGAAGGTTCGCTCAAGGCGCCTCAGCGGCAAACGTCAACCCAGCGCTCGCCTGCAAGCGATCCACAATCGCAGCGCCAAACGCAGGCGCTGGTGTGTAAATGCCGCCGGGCTTCGCGGATGCCTCGCGCAACAAGCACACCGCCGCTTCGGCAATCATCTTGCTGGTGGAGCCGTAGCCAGGATCGCGGTCGCCCTTCACGCCGTAGTGCAAGCGGTTGCCCTGCGCGTCGTCGCCCACAAAAAGCACGTCATAAAAACCTGCGTCGCGCTCCGCCTTGCTGGGGCCTTCGCCAGGCTTGGGGCCATCGGCTGAGCCAAGTGATTTGTCAGCAGCCACATGCTCCGCCATGGCTTGCCCCTTGTCGCCTTTGCCGGTGATGAGCATTTCGTCGTACACAAAATCTGCGCCGTACGCGTGGCCGAGCAAGTAGTTGCTGCGGTGCACATTGCGCGTGTTGATCGCAGCCATCACGAACGGTGCCACCCACACATCCTCGCCAAGTGCTTCGTCGATCATCGGTTTTGCGCCATGAGGCTGCTTCGGCCCTTCAAAGCCAGGCGTGAGCGAAAAGGGGCTTTTCAGCAGGGCCAGCACCTCGGGGTTAGCGGCTGCGGCCATGGTCGCTTTCAAGCTGGCCGCCGTGCCGCCCGAAAAAGTGCCTTTCATCTTACGCACGCGCCCGCGCACGCGGCTGGCCACGCTGCTGTAGCGCGATTTGAACGCCGCTTGCAGCATGAACACACCCATGTCAAACGGGATTGAATCAAAGCCGCAAGAAAACACAATCCGCGCACCGCTGGCCTTCGCCGCCGCCTCGTGCGCATCGATTTTCTGGCGCATCCAAGCTGGCTCGCCACACAAATCCACATAGTCCACGCCTTGGGCCGCACAAGCCGCAACCAATTCATTGCCATACAGCTGATACGGCCCCACGGTCGTGAGCACGCAGCGGGTCTGCGCGAGCAGCGCAGTCAGGCTTGCCGGGTCAGCCGCGTCTACCTCGATCAGCGGTGTCTCAGCCGGTGCGCCAATCTCGTCGCGCACTTGGGCAAGCTTGGAAAGGCTGCGCCCAGCCATCGCCCAGCGGATGTTGTCGGCATTGCCTGAATTGGGATAGCGAGCCGCCATGTATTGCGCCACCAAGCGGCCTGTGAAGCCGCTGGCGCCAAAAATGGCGATGTCAAAGGGTTTGTGTGGTGTGCTCATGAGCCGCATTTTGCGGCCCATGCAGTTGAGCGGGTGGCGCGTGCGTGACGCGCT
>JAAFHN010000213.1 GCA_013298415.1 Comamonadaceae bacterium | reverse complement strand
AGACGCCGTGCTCACTCCCGCCAAGGTCTCAGCTGCTGGCTTTGTGGAAGGCGCTGCCAACCGCGTGCCCTTGGCCGCGATTTACAACCAATACAACCGCTGCGAAGTCGATCCCTTTTTTGATTCCGCAAGCCGCGATGTGCAATCCTTGCTGCGTCCGCTCTACATCACCAGTTGGTTGATCGACGACTTTTTTTCAGACAACGCAGATTTCGGCGCAACTCACTTGCTGCTGTCGAGTGCGTCCAGCAAAACTGCTTACGGCACGGCCTTTGCAATGCACCAGCGCAGCGTGGGCAAAACCACGGTCGTCGGCCTCACGTCAGAGAAAAACCGCGCGTTTTGCGAATCCCTCGGCTGCTACAACCAAGTGCTCAGCTACGAGGAGTTGGGCCAAATTGATGCCGCCACGGCCTGCGCTTACGTGGACTTTGCAGGCAACCTGGCCCTTCGGCAAGCGATCCACCAGCGCTTTGCTAACCTGCGCTACAGCTGCTCCATCGGTGCCACACACGTGACCGAACTCGGCAGCAGCAAAGGCCTCCCCGGGCCAAAGCCCACGCTCTTCTTTGCCCCGGCTCAGATCAAAAAACGCGTGGGAGACTGGGGCGGCGCAGAGTTCACGAGCCGCATCGTCGCCTCGTGGCAAACCTTCGTCGCCCAAGTCACCAACCCCGTTTCGCCGTGGCTGAGCGTGCAGAGACACGAAGGTCATGAAGCGGCGTTGCAGGCCTACACCGATGTCGTCAGAGGCGAAGGCGACCCGCGAGTGGGGCATGTGATCGTGCTGTGACGTATTCCGAATGCTACGTTTTATGTAGCATCAAATGCAATAAATACTAGGACAGATGTGGGGTTTGATCTGAAATTTCGTCCCCAGAAGCCCTACGGCGTGCTTTTCGTCTGCATGGGCAACATTTGCCGCAGCCCTACTGCCGAAGGCGTGTTTCGCGCCAAGGCCGAGGCCGCCGGCATCGCGGATCGGCTCGTGATCGACAGCGCAGGCACCCACAACGATCACCCGAAAAGTCCGCCCGATGAGCGCACCCAAGCCCACGCCGCCAAACGCGGCTACGACTTGAGCGGCCTGCGCGCGAGGCAAATCCAAGCCCAAGATTTCGCAAACTTCGACTTGATCTGCGTGATGGATTGGCAGAACTTGGAACTCACCGAAGCCGAGTACGAATCCGCCTGCGCCGAAATCCCCAATCTGCTCAAACCCCAAATCCGCCGCTTCACCGAGTTTTGCATCCAAAGCGAAGCCAGCACCGTGCCCGACCCCTACTACGGCGGCCCCAGAGGCTTCGAACTCGTCTTGGACCTCGTAGAAGACGCCAGCAACGGCCTGATCGCGCGGCTGAAGGGCACAGGGGCCAAGTAACGCGAAAACAATTTCAAGGCTGTTTTTTCGCGTTTTTCGCGCCCTTTTCGCGCTTTTCGCGTTACTCGGCTCCCCACCCCGTAAAATCCAAATTTCCCGCCGGATAACCATGACCAAATACGTTTTCGTCACGGGCGGTGTGGTGAGCAGCCTTGGCAAGGGCGTCGCCTCAGCCTCCTTGGCCGCGATTCTCGAATCGCGTGGCCTCAAAGTCACCCTCATCAAGCTCGACCCCTACATCAACATCGATCCGGGCACGATGTCGCCCTTCCAGCACGGCGAGGTCTTCGTCACCGACGACGGCGCCGAAACCGACCTCGATCTCGGCCACTACGAGCGCTTCATCGACACCAAGATGAAGCGCACCAACAACTTCACCACAGGCCAGATCTACCAAAGCGTGCTCGATAAAGAGCGCCGGGGCGACTACCTCGGCAAAACCGTGCAGGTGATCCCCCACATCACCAACGAAATTCAAGATTTCATCAAGCGCGGCGCAGGTGTGGGCACGCCCGATGAGGTGGATGTGGCGATTGTGGAGACCGGCGGTACGGTGGGCGATATCGAGAGCCTGCCGTTTTTAGAAGCCGTGCGCCAATTGGGCATCAAGCTGCCACCCAAATCTTGCGCTTACGTGCACCTCACCTACGTGCCCTGGATCAGCGCCGCCAAAGAGCTGAAAACCAAGCCCACGCAGCACACGGTGCAAAAGTTGCGCGAAATCGGCATCCAGCCCGATGCACTCTTGTGCCGCGCCGACTTTCGCGTGCCTGAGGAAGAAATCGAGAAGATCAGCCTCTTCACGAACGTGCAAAAGTGGGGCGTGATCTCGGTGTGGAACGCCGATGTGATCTACGAAGTGCCGCGCATGCTGCACGAGCAAGGCTTGGATTCCTTGATTTGCGACAAGCTCGGCCTGCACGTGCGCCCCGCCAATTTGAAGCGCTGGGACGATTTGGTGGCCGCCAAAAAAGCAGCCACCAAAACCGTGCGCATCGCCATGGTTGGCAAGTACGTGGACTATTCGGACAGCTACAAATCGCTCAACGAAGCCCTCGTGCACGCTGGCCTCAAAAACGGCGCGATGGTTGACATCCACTACGTGGACAGCGAAAGCATCCGCAGCGACAACTCGGCTGAACTGCTGAAGGGCCACGACGCGATCTTGGTGCCCGGTGGCTTTGGCGAGCGCGGCATCGAAGGAAAAATTGCTGCTGTGCGCTACGCCCGCGAGAGCAAAACGCCCTACTTGGGCATCTGCTTAGGCATGCAAGTGGCCACCATCGAGTTCGCCCGGCATGTGGTGGGCCTCACAGGCGCAAACTCCGCCGAATTCGACGCGCAAACGCCCCACCCCGTGATCGCGCTGATTGATGAATGGAAAGATGCAGATGGCAGCATCCAAATCCGCACCGCAGCCAGCAACCTGGGTGGCACCATGCGCAAAGGCGCGCAAAGCTCCGATGTGAAAGCCGGCACGCTGGCGCACAGCATCTACGGCGATCTCGTCACCGAGCGCCACCGCCACCGCTATGAGGCGAATGTGGATTACCTGGAGCGCCTGCAAGCCGCAGGTCTCGTGATCTCCGCACTCACCCAGCGCGAAAAGCTCACCGAAATCGTCGAGCTGCCCAAAACCGTCCACCCCTGGTTCATCGGCGTGCAATTCCACCCCGAATTCAAAAGCACACCCTGGGACGGGCATCCACTCTTCAATGCCTACATCGCGGCGGCAATGTCTGACAAGGCCTGATCCGGGATTTTCATCAAAACATCAAATTGATGTTTTGATGCGATTCACGTAAAATTCAGGCATGCGTACCACCCTGGCCATCGACGATGACGTGTTTTTTGCCGTGCAACAACAAGCGCGGCGAGAGAAAACCTCGCTTGGGGCCAAGGTCTCGGAGCTTCTGCGCAAAGGCATCAGCACGTCGGCTCTACCGCAAGGGGTAAGCGCGCCAACTTTGCATCCCTTTGTGCTGTACCCGAAGCGCGATGGCGAGGTGATCACTTCCGAGGATGTGTACCGCTGGATCGATGAGATGGAGTCCGAGCCTTGAGCCTGCCCTGGCGCGCTCCGGCGTATGCGGGGCGTCGGCTCTTGCTGGATGTCAACGTTTGGACGGCACTCATGGACTCGGTGCATGTGCACCATTCGCGCGCTTTTGCACTCTTCACCGATCCCGGCATTCGGATCGCGAGCTGCGCCATCACCCAATCCGGTGTGATCCGGCTCGCGGCGCTCCCCGCCGCCCATCCAAACGGCTGCGCCACACCATCTCAAGCGAGGGACGTGCTGCTACGCGTCGTCTCTAGCCTCGACCATGAGTATTGGCCCTGCGAGCCATCGCCTCTCGCCGACGACATCATTGATTGGAAGCGCGTGAGCGGGCACCGGCAAATCACAGACTGCTACCTGCTGGCGCTCGCCGTCAGCCAAAATGCCACGCTCGTCAGCCTCGATCAACGCATTGCCCTCCATTCGGTCAAAGGCGCTAGGCCCCACCACTACCTCGTCATTTGAGCCGCCATGCAACTCTGCCACTTCACCGCCGGGCTCGATCAGCCGTTTTTTCTGATCGCGGGCACGTGCTCGATTGAGGGATTGCAAATCACGCTGGACACTGCCGGGACGCTGAAGGAAAGCTGCGAAAAGCTCGGCATCCCGCTGATTTACAAAGGCTCGTTTGACAAAGCCAATCGGTCGAGCGGCAACACGAAACGCGGCTTGGGTTTGGACGCGGGCTTAAAAATCTTGGGCGAAGTGAAGGCCCAGCTTGGCTTGCCTGTGCTCACCGATGTGCATGACACGGCGCAGATTGCCGACGTAGCCGCAGCGGTGGACGTGCTTCAAACGCCCGCGTTCCTCTGCCGCCAAACTGATTTCATCCACGCTGTTGCCAAATCGGGCAAGCCGGTGAACATCAAAAAAGGCCAGTTTCTCGCGCCTTGGGATATGAAAAACGTGATCGACAAGGCCCGCGCCGCTGCACGCGAAGCGGGCCTCTCTGAAGACCGCTTTTTGGCCTGCGAGCGCGGTGTGAGTTTCGGCTACAACAATTTGGTGGCCGACATGACAAGCCTGGCCGAGATGCGCAACTCAGGCGCGCCGGTGGTGTTTGACGTGACGCACTCGGTACAAAAGCCTGGCGGCCAAGGTGCCAGCAGCGGTGGCGCACGCGAGATGGTGCCCGTGCTCGCCAGAGCGGGTGTGGCAGCAGGCGTGGCGGGGCTTTTCATGGAGACGCATCCGCGTCCGTTGGAGGCGTTTTCCGATGGCCCCAACGCCGTGCCTTTGAAGCACATGCACCGCTTGCTCGAATCGCTGGTGGAGCTGGATCGCGTCGTGAAATCGCGCCCGCTCGTGGAGCTTGACTTCGCGGCCTGAGCGGCAAAACCTGCGCCGTCAGCCGCGTGACAGCTCAAGACGCCCGCTGGAGCCTGAGAATCGCGCCTGCACAGACAGATTTGAAGTCAAAAACCTTCTCTGTCCAGGTATTCACTACATTCATTGCTACATTTTTTGAACATGCCCGCTGCCTACATCATTGCCGACATCACCGTCACCAACGCCGATCAGATGGCCAAGTACCGCGAATGGAGCACCAAGGCCATGCAAGAGCACGGCGCGAAGGTGCTGGTGCGTGGCGGCGCGATTGAAGTGCTTGAAGGCCCTTGGCAACCAGCCCGCCTGGTGGTGTTGCAGTTTGAGTCCACCGCCGCCGCAAAGGCCTTCTACAC
Organism: Comamonadaceae bacterium; assembly: GCA_013298415.1. Classification (GTDB taxonomy): domain Bacteria; phylum Pseudomonadota; class Gammaproteobacteria; order Burkholderiales; family Burkholderiaceae_C; genus JAAFHN01. The sequence goes on along the minus strand of JAAFHN010000213.1, from coordinate 378 downwards.
CAGCGAAACCTACCAACACGCCATCACCGTGCGCCAAGGCGCAGGCGTGATGCGCATGGTGATGGTCGAAGGCGTGGCGTGAGCGAAACCGGCGCGTTCTTGCGCGATGTGTTTGAGCACGCGCTCAAGGCCGTTGACCCGCTGCACTGCTTGCCGCCTGCGCTGCGCAAGGCTTTCCCAACGCCGCCTTCGGGCCGCGTGATCGTGATTGGCGCAGGCAAAGGTGCTGCGCGCATGGCTAGGGCGCTGGAAGAAACTTGGCCAGGCTTGCCGCTTGAGGGTTTGGTGGTCACACGCTATGGCCACGGCGACGATTGCAAACGCATCGAAGTGGTGGAAGCAGCGCACCCCGTGCCCGATGCAGCGGGCCAACGGGCT
>JAAFHN010000081.1:4430-9010 GCA_013298415.1 Comamonadaceae bacterium | reverse complement strand
GTGTGGGCGACAACTCGCGCTGCGCGATGAGTACCGTCAATAGCGAGTTTTCCCACATCATCCCCGGAGATCGGGTTTTCATGAGCGAGTGCCGCAAAGGCGGCCTCAGGGGCGATGTGCTTCAGTACTGGTTTGTTGAGCAGTGACACCCGCCGCACGAACGCCAGCTCCACTCTCCCCTAAATTTCACCAATCAACAGAAAAAATCATGTCATCCCTTTTCAGGAAAGTTTTAGGCATCACAGCCACGCTCATCGCTGCGCTGATGCTCGCCCAGCCCGCGCACGCGCTGATTCGATCAGCCAACACGCTTCACTTTTGCTGGGATGCAGCAGGTGGTCATGTCGCATCGGGCGGCTCTTTGGTGATTTGGCATTGCCACAACCGAGGCAATCAGCAGATCTACTTGGATTGGCAGGGCGGCGAATTCACAGCGCAGGATGGCAACCGCTACCGCGAAGCCGTGATGCGCTTTACCGACGGCAGGCATTGCGTGCGGGCCTGGGACATGAAGGTGCAACCGATGGGGGGCTGCGAAAAAATCACAGCCCGCAATGTGGGCGGCAATCGCTACACCATTCAAGGCCCGCGCGACGCGCAAGGCAACGTGCCCAACACCTGCGTGATGCCCAAGTACGAAACCATCCACGCGCCGCCCTTGCAACCCGCACTCAAGCTGGTGGAAGGCCAGCCGCTCATGCTGCGCGAGTGCGAGGATTTGCGCGCCGTGGGCCACTACTCCCAGTTTTGGTGGGTAGAGCAGTAAGCCGAGGCTTCGCACCCACTTGAATTGCACCGCAGCCGTCAGACCTACGAAGGAACAAACATGAAGCACCTATTCACAGCCGCATTGGCTATCGCAGGCGCGCTCGGCCTTTCGCAGCCCGCAAACGCACTCGTTCGCTCATCGCACTCAGTGGGCTTTTGCATGGACGCCGAGGGCGGAGTGGTGCGCGAGGGCGTCAATGTGCTGCTGTGGGCCTGCCACAACCGGACCAATCAGCAGTTGTGGCTGGATTTTGGTAACAACCCCAGCTACACCGGGCCAGACAACGAGGGTTACCGCAACGCGGTCATGCGCTTTACCGACGGCAAGCACTGCATCTCGGCCAGTTCTGGGCTCGTGCAAGTCGCCGCCACGGCCAAATGCAGCACCTTCATGGTGAGGAACCATGGCCTCAACCGCTTCACCATCCAGTTGCCTGGGGAGTTCGGATTCAGTTCGCAGTGTGTGCTGGCTTGGCCATCCTTGCAACTCATGACGGCCATCGTGAACGGATCGGGCGTGACGGTTGGGAAATGCATTCCCTCAAACGATGGCCCCTTGAAGGGCGTCGCGACGCCCTTCAGCTACTGGAATGTGGAGCAATGAGCGGGGCTGAACGCGGTGCGACGAACCTCGCGCGAATCGCGCTGAGCTACATCACCACCGGCTGATCGCGCAACTCATTGGCGTTCTCCGAGCCATCAGGCGCTGGAAAGTGCCGTACCAACAGCGCAGACACCTCGGCCAGGGCTTCGGTCAACCCGCCCTCAAACGCCTCGCGACGAAAATGCTCACGCATCCTGCCAATCACGGCTTGCCACTGCTGGGGACTCACATGCGCGTTCAAACCACGGTCGGCCACGATGTCGATTTGGCGCTCAAGCAATTGCACGTAGATCAACACGCCGTTGTTGGCTGCCGTATCCCACACCCGCAGTTTTGAGAACTGGCTGAGCGCGCGCTGGTGCACGGCTTGTGCGGTTGACCAGTGCGAAAACGCGTAGCTGAGCGGCAAGCTCGCTTCCACACAAATTTGCACCTCACCGGTGTGCCTGCGCTCGCTGGCCGCCACGCGCTCCGCCAAGCGTTTGACCAGCTCTGGCGGGCAAGCGCGCTGGCTGTCGCGCTCATCGTGCCAGCGGTGGCGAAAAGCGCGAATACAGCGTTGGCTGAAGGTGGGTGCAGTGTTTGAAGCCATCACCAATCTCCCGAGGCACCGCCGCCGCCAAAATCGCCGCCACCGCCCGATGAAAAGCCGCCCAAGTCGATTCCTCCACCCCTACCGCCGCCGCTCCACCCACCACCACCGCCGCCGCCCCAGACCACCGGCGCATCCCAGCCGCCACGCCGAGAGCGGCGCGCACCACTTGCGCGATTGGCGGCTTGCGACAGCGCCGAGCCCAAGGCCGTGAAGAGCGACACCACGAGTGCCACCACGCCTGCAATGCCCGCCAGCAATACGCTGGCCGTGAACCACCAGGCCACGCCGCCCGCAGCGCCAGCAGTCAGCAACGATCCAAAGCCGCGCCCAAACACAGCGCGCAGTGCCGAGCCGCCCACGATCACCGCCATGAAGAGAAAAATGCCCAAGTCGGCCCAGTCGATGCCGCCGAACATGTCCGGCATTTGCTGGGCTTGGCTGCGCTGCACTGCGGGTGGCAGCGCCTCGCCATCGATCAAGCCAATCAGCTGATCGGTGCCTTTCATCAAGCCATCGCCGTAGCGGCCGTCCTTGAACGCGGGCCTGAGCGTTTCGCGCACGATGCGCCCGGCAGCCACATCGGGCACCGCGCCTTCGAGCGCTTTGGCGACATCAATGCGCGCCCGTCGGTCGTCTTTCGCCACCACGATCAAAATGCCATCGCCCACACCGGGCCGCCCGAGCTTGTAGGTTTGCGCCGCGCGGATGGCGTAGCTCGTGATGTCCTCAGGCTGCGTGCTGGACACGATCAGCACCGCGATTTGCGAGCCTTTGCGCTGCTCAAAAGCCTTGAGCTTGGCAACCAGTGCCTCGCGCTCTGACGTGCCGAGCGTGAGCGTGGTGTCGTGAACGCGGTCTGACAGCGGCGGGATCGCAGCCAGCTGCGCGCTCGCCGCCCAAGGCAAGAGGGTCAGCAACAGCGCTGCGAGCATCACTCGAAAAGCTACTTTATTTGTAGCAACGAATGATGCAAATACCTGGACAGCAATCAGAATTTGCTTCAAAAATGGCTGCAAAGGCCGTTTCAGGCCCGCAAACGCCGTCGCGGCGGTCACGGTTGGGTCACTTCTTCTCAAAATCCACTTTGGGCGGCGCTTTGATCGCCGCTTCGTCTGCCACCGTGAAGCTCTCTTTGGTTTTGTAGCCAAAGATCATCGCTGTGAAATTGGTGGGCACGCTCCGCGTGAGCACGTTGTACTGCTGCACTTGCTTGATGTACGCGTTGCGAGCGACCGTGATGCGATTTTCGGTGCCTTCCAGCTGCACACGCAGGTCTGCAAATCCAGCGTTGGCTTTCAGGTTGGGGTAGTTCTCGCTGACGACCAGCAGGCGGCTCAAAGCCCCAGAAAGCTGGCCTTGCGCCTCAGAAAACCGCTTCATCGCCTCAGGGTTGTTCACCAGCTCTGGCGTGGCTTGGATCGAGGTCGCCCTGGAGCGCGCCTCCACCACCTTGGTAAGCGTGTCTTGCTCAAAACCCGCCTCGCCTTTGACAGTTGCCACGATGTTCGGAATCAAGTCGGAACGCCGCTGGTACTGGTTCAACACCTCTGACCAAGAAGCCTTGGTTTGCTCGTCCAGCCGCTGAAAATCGTTGTAACCGCAACCACTGAGCACCAAGGTGGCAGCAAGCGCAGCCGCGAGACCGGATCGACGAACTGAAGCACCCGAAAACAATGCACGCATCACAGACCTTTCAACGCTTGGAGCCAGAACGGGATTGATTCTGGCAGGTCACGCTGAGGTCGGGGTGGCAGCGCGCATTTCAAGCCCCAGCAAGTGCGCACAAGCCTTGGTGCTGCGCGCTTGGCTGCCGACCAGCGTTCAGGCGAACTGGTCCAAGCTTGGGTGCCGCCCTGACTCGCGACGCCTTACGCTCTGTGCACTCAAAGTTTGCACTGGGCTTGAACCCAGCGGGACACGAGACGGACATCCAAATTCGAGGAATTCTCATGAAAAGACTTTTTCACAAACTGCTGGCCATTGCGGCGTTGGCCTTTGCTACTCTGACCTTTACACACCCTGCGCATGCGCTGGTACGGTTTGCCTACTCTGTGGGCTTTTGCATGGACGCGGCCGGCGGCCAAGTGGTGGCGGGCGCTCCCGTGATGCTTTGGGCTTGTCACAACCGACCCAATCAGCAAATTTGGCTGGACTTTGGTCAAAACAAACCCTATACCTTCGATGGCCTTGAGTACCGATGGGCGACGCTGCGCTTTACCGATACAAAGTACTGCGTGGAGCCATCGACGATGAAGGTGAAGGAAGGGCGCTGCACCGAAGTGCGGACGCGCAATCACGGCGGCAACCGCTTCACCCTGGAAAGTGCCACGGGGAAAAACTCAGGGAAATACGCAGAAGAGTCGATGTGCCTGCAAACCCACCGGGATCATGTGCTCACGGTCAACGGCACACAGATCGAGACGGGTCCTTGCCTTTGGGGGTCACCCGGCAGCTACCAGCAAAACATCCAAGCGTTTTGGCATGTGGAGCAATAGCGCCCTCGACGCTGCTGACAGCGCAAGCACGTGGCGTCGGTCAAGCGGGCTTGAAGGGCGAATGGCCGCGCAGCTCGTCTAAGTACTGCGCCACGCCCTCGCCTTCTCGCTCCAAAAA
>JAAFHN010000081.1:0-4420 GCA_013298415.1 Comamonadaceae bacterium | reverse complement strand
AAAAGCGCTTCACGGCATCGGCAAAGCGCTGGTCGGCCAGCCAGTGCATCGAGTGGGCGGGCGTGGGCAATAAGCCGCGCGCGAGCTTGTGTTCGCCTTGCGCGCCGCCTTCAAACACGGCAATGCCGTTTTCAATGCACCACTGGATTGGCTGGTGGTAACACGCATCGAAGTGCAGGCAGTCCACCCGCTCCAAAGCGCCCCAATAGCGGCCGTAGGCGCGTTTGGGGGCTTTTTTTAAATCATTTAACCCCTCTGTCCCGGTATTTACTGCATCTATTGCTATCAATGATGTAGCAATCGCATCGCCTGCCCGATGCGCTGTGAACATCACCCAGGCCTCGGGCAGCTCGTTTTGCATGGCCGCAAAGAAGGCGGGCGTGAGGTAAGGCAGGTTGCCGTGCTCCAAGTAGGTGCGCTCGTAGCAGCGGTAGAAAAACGCCCAGTCTTGCGCGGAGATTTCACGCCCTGCGTGCGTTTGCCAAGTCACTCCGGCATCAGCCACCTTGCGCCGTTCGGCCCGCACTTTTTTGCGCTTGGACTGCTCAAGGCTTGCCAAGTAGTCGTCGTAGCACCCATAGCCCGCGTTCTCCCAATGAAACTGCACGGTGCTGCGGGGCATGAGGCCCACGGCCTCGCAAGCCGCCAGATCGGCCGCACTCGCAAACAGCACATGCAAGCTGGACAGGCCTTGCGCCTTGCACCATGCGATGCAGGCCTCCAGCAGCGCTTGGCGAGCCGCGTCGTCGACCGCCAGCAGCCGCGAGCCCGGCACGGGGGAGAACGGCGGCGCGATCAGCGCCTTGGGGTAGTAGGCGAGGCCATGCTGCTCATAAGCCCGCGCCCAGGCGTGGTCAAACACGTATTCGCCGTAGCTGTGGGATTTCAGCGTGAGCTGGGTGGCGGCCACGATCTCGCCCTCGCACTCCAAGGCCAGCCAGAGCATCTGCCAGCCAGTGGACGGCACGGCGCTGCCACTTTCATGCATCGCAGCCAGGTAAGCGTGGCTGAAAAAGGGCGTGGGCTTGTCTTGCTGGGCCAAGAGCGCGTCCCAGATGCGGGCTGGGATGCCCTGCGGTGACTCGTGGATGCGAAGCGTGTAGGCTTGGGGTTCCATGCGTTCAGAAGTTGACATGACAGGATTAAACCCACAAGCCGCCTTGCAAATCGCCGTGCTGCAAATCAACCTCACGGTAGGCGATTTGCAAGCCAATGCCGATCGGATCATCGAAGGCGCGCGCGAGGCTTATGCGAGCGGCGCGCGGCTCGTGCTCACGCCCGAGCTTTCCATTTGCGGCTACCCGGCTGAAGACCTGCTGCTGCGCGCCGTGTTCGTTGAGGCTTGCACAGCACAGGTGCAGCGCGTGGCAGGCGCGCTGAGTGATCTGGCAGGCCTCTACGTGGTAGTGGGCCACCCCACGGGCGGCGATGTGCGCAGCAAAAGCGTGGCCGTGCAGCAGCGCCACAACGCAGCCAGCGTGCTCTGCGAAGGCCGCGTGATCGCGAGCTATGCCAAGCGCGAACTGCCGAACTACCAGGTGTTTGACGAACGCCGCTATTTCACGCCTGGCCAGGAGGCTTGCGTGTTTGAAGTGGCCACGCCACAGGGCCCCGTGCGCGTGGGCTTGCTGATTTGCGAAGACGCGTGGTTTGAAGCACCCGCCGCCCACGCCAAAGCTGCGGGCGCGCAAGTGCTGGCGGTGATCAACGCCTCGCCCTGGCACATCGGCAAGGGCGCAGACCGCGAAGACCGCATGCGCGAAAGAGTCGCCGCCACGGGCCTACCGCTTGTGTACGCGCATTGCGTGGGCGGCCAAGACGAGGTGGTGTTTGAAGGCCGGTCGTTTGCGCTCTCCAAAAACGGTGAAATTTGCTTTCGGGCACCCAGTTTTAAGGAAATTCACTCCTCTGTCCATGCATTTATTACATCTGATGCTATAAATTTAGGAACGACTGAAATCGCTCCAGAGCGCGATGCCTTGGCCGATTTGTGGGATGCGCTCGTGCTCGGCGTGCGCGACTACGTGGGCAAAAACCGCTTTCCGAGCGCGATCCTGGGCCTGTCTGGCGGCATTGATTCGGCGCTCGTCTTGGCCATTGCAGTGGATGCCTTGGGCGCAGACAAACTGCGCGCGGTGATGATGCCCAGCCCCTACACAGCCGACATCTCCTGGATCGACGCACGCGAAATGGCAGCCCGCTTGCAGGTGCGCTACGACGAAATCTCGATTGCCCCCGAGTTCGAAGCCTTCAAAACCTCACTCGCGCCCCACTTTGCAGGCAAAGCCGAAGACACGACCGAGGAAAACATCCAAGCCCGCATTCGCGGCACGCTCTTGATGGCGCTCTCCAACAAATTCGGCTCCATCGTGCTCACCACCGGCAACAAAAGCGAAATGGCCACCGGCTACTGCACGCTCTACGGCGACATGGCAGGCGGCTTTGCGGTCATCAAAGACGTGGCCAAAACCACCGTCTTCGCACTCGCCCGCTGGCGCAACGCCAACGACCCCTACGGCACAGGCGCGAACCCAATCCCCGAGCGCATCATCACCCGCCCCCCAAGCGCCGAGCTGCGCCCCGACCAAAAAGACCAAGACAGCCTGCCGCCCTACGAGGTGCTCGACGCGATCTTGGAGCGCTACATGGAACACGACGAAAGCATCGAGTCGCTCTTGGCAGCGGGCTTTGCCAAGGCAGATGTAGAGCGGGTCACCCGCCTGATCCAAATCAACGAATACAAACGCCGCCAAGCCCCAGTAGGCATCCGAGTCACCCACCGCAGCTTCGGCAAAGATTGGCGCTACCCGATCACGAATCGGTTTCGGGGCTGAGGCTCAACGCTTGCCGATCAGCCACGCCTTCCAGATCGCTGATGTTGACCATCGCGACCGCGCCATTGCGCAAGAACTGCACGCGCTCCAGCAAGCCGCCTACGCGCAAGAGGCGCAGCTGATTGGGGCGGCGCACTTTCCACCCCTGCTGCGCACCCTGGGCGATTTGAAGGGCGAGGATGCGCAATACCTCGCGGCCTGGCAGCACGGCCGAATCGTCGGCGCCATATCTCTCGAACTGGATGCGAAGAACCCTTGCGCCGCGATCAGCTCGCTCACGGTGCTGCCGTGCTGCCACCGCCAGGGCATTGGCGCTGGTCTGCTGGCTGCCGCGACTGCGGCGCACCCGCAGCGGGAATTGCATGTTCAAACCGCAGTACGCAATCTGCCTGCCATCGCGCTCTACCTGAAGGCAGGCTTTGAGCAAGCGCGCCGTTGGCATGCGAGCGACGCAGATTTGGAGCTGGTGGCGCTTGTCCGCAGCGAATCTGCCACCGCTGCCCTGGCTGCCTGACGTTCACAGGTCCGAATCTGGCGAAATGCCGCGCCGATGCCGTACAGAATGAGTGCTTCAGACCAAGGCACACCTATGGATATTCGCACCAACTTTCGCATCACCGGCCTCGACCCCAGCCCCTTCAAACACCTGTTCGGCCAAAGCGAAGCGGTACTGAAACAGCACCTGGCCGTTCGCCAGGTGGCAGACGCGCCCAACTTTCCAGATCGGGTGAGCTTGAAGCACGTGCCGCTGGGCACGAATTTGCTTTTGATCCACCACCAGCATCAGCCGAACGACACACCGTACCGCGCATCGCATGCCATTTACGTAGCCGAGCTTGATCAAGCACCCTTCGATGCCGTCAACGAGATTCCGGAGACGCTCGCCACACGCGTGCTGTCGATTCGCGCATTCGATGCAGATCACATGATGGTGGATGCCGACGTGGTCGAGGGGATTCAAGCTGCCAGCCTCATCTTGCGCCTTTTGGCCAACCCGCAAGTGCAGTACCTCCAGGCGCATTTCGCCAAACGCGGCTGCTACGCCGCGCGCGTGGAGCGCGTGGAGCGCGTGGAGCGCGTGGAGCGCGTGCAATGATTGGGCTTGTAGTCAACCCCCAAGCAAGCTTTGCCTCACCCCTCGTGCAGGGCTCGCTTGCCACACCTTCTACCGCCATGAACATCACCGGAAACTGCCACTGCGGCGCCATCTCATTCACGGCCTTGATCGATCCGGGCAAGGTGATTGCCTGCCACTGCGCTGACTGCCAGCAGTTCTCAGGCGCGCCGTTTCGCGCTGTGATCCCCGTGCCCGCCGATCAAGTGCAACTCAAGGGCACGCCGCAGCTCTATGTGAAAACCGCGCAAAGCGGCAACAAGCGCGCGCAAGCCTTTTGCGGCACTTGTGGCACCCAGCTCTACGCCACCGAGCCAGATCAACCCAAAATGATCAACATCCGCCTGGGCTGCGTGACCGAGCGGGCCCAGTTGCCGCCCACAAGGCAAATTTGGGCCAGCTCCGCAATGGCTTGGGTGCACACCTTGGAGGCGGTCCCAGCGCACGCTCAAGGCCCGGCCAGCGCCTTGTT
>JAAFHN010000088.1 GCA_013298415.1 Comamonadaceae bacterium | reverse complement strand
CGGTATTCGTCATCGACTGCACGCGCACCGGTGCGTCGCCGCCGACCGTGACCGTGCGCGGCCCCCACACGATGCGCGCTTGCATCGAGTTGCGCGCTTTGGGCGCGGCAGCCGGAATGCAGCCCAAGCCGGAATTCAAGTCATTCGCGCCCATCACTTCACCTCAAAGCGCGCAATGTTCTCGCGGTTGTGGGGCGCGATGTCAAATGGCTTGCCGCGCACGCTCACCTGCACGGAATCGGCCCGGCCAATCGTCACTTTCAGCGGCAGCGCACCGCTTGCGCCTGCCACTTCGCCCGTGGCCAGGGTTTTGCGCAGCTGAATCTTTCCGCTCGCGTCCGTCACGTCCACCCAAACAGGGCCAGTGGCCTTGATCGCCACCGAATCGTTGCCAGTGGGTGCGGCGTTCGCAGAGCTCGCGCTGAGCGAAGGGGCCATCATGAGCCCAGCGGCTGAAGATGCCACGGCAACTGGCGAGGCGGCGGCAGGCGATGCACCAGAACCAGCGGGGGCCACCGGCTCACGCGGCGCACCAATCACCGTCTCGCCGCCTGCGACCGGCGGGGCCACCGCCACCGAGGCGGGTGCGAGAGGAGCAGCAGGTACAGCAGAGCCCAAAGCAGAAACAGACGGTGAGCCCGCCGATTGCGCTGTTGCAGAGGATGAAGCGCTGGCAGAAGCTTCCATCTTCGCCTTCAAATCCGGCAAAAACACGAGCACCGCAGCACCCAGCATCAAAGCCACGGCAACGAGCAACATCGGCCTCGAGAGCTGCTCAGCCCAGCTCGCGCGCGCAGGCACGGCGCTGCCCAAAAACTGGCGGTTGATGGCGCGCTCGTCGGAATCCAGGCGAACCCGCGACGATTGCGGCAACAGGGCCAGCACAGGAGCCGCATCGATCTTCAAACTGCGGCACACGCTGCCAGCGAGCGCGCGCACAAACACCGCGTCTTCCGGCTCTCGCAATTGATCGGCTTCAAGTGCTTCCAGCTTGCGCACGGGCACTTTGAGTGATACCGCGAGTGCTGCCACATGCAAGCCTTGCGCTTCGCGAGCGCGCCGCAGCATTTGGCCAGCGGTTTGCGGCGGCAGTGGCTCGGGCTTAGACGGTGGCGGGGGCGCGGCTTCTTCGCCGAGCAAGGCGGCATCCACGCCATGTGCAATGTCGGGAAGCGACACGAGGGCGGGCGCGTTGGGGTTGATGCCAGTGCTGCTCATGGGTCAGGTGGGGTGGGTCTTTTTGCGCGGCGCGAAACGAGGGCGACGCAGGCTTATTCGTTGAAGGCTTGGCGCTGAAACGCGCGGGCTTGGCGTGAGCCGGGATACTTGCGCACGAGTTGCGCGCCCAGTTCGTTGGCCGCATCGCGGTTGTTGAGCTTCATCTCCGTTTTTGCGGCGAGCCAAAGCGTTTCTTCGTTGGCATACTCACCTGAATTCAAGCGCCGCAGATAAAACTGCGCGCGCCCAAACTCCTCGCGGCGGAACAAGAGTGTGGCCAAGTTGTAGCCTGCAACCGGGTTGCCGGCGTCGATCTCAAACGCCCTGCCCAAGCTGCGCTCGGCCTGCGCGTCGTTGCCTGCGCGCGAGTAGCAAATGCCTTGGGTGAGGTAGGTGCGGCCCTGATCGCCATAGAGCGGATTGGACAGGGCGAGCGCGAAAAGCCGCTGGGCGTCATCGAACCGCGAAGCTTGGCAGGCCAGCCAGCCGTAGTTGTGTGCGGCGTTGGCATCTTGCGGGTTCAGGCGCAGCGCTTCTTTGAAGCTGTCTTCGGCCAGGCGCAAGTCGTTGAGCCGCATGTAGACCAGGCCGCGCAGGGTGTAGGCCTCGCCGTAGTTGGGGTCAGACACCAAGGCCTGCTTGAGCTCGTCGAGCGCGACGGTTGTTTTGCCCTGTTCGAAGTAGCCCACGGCCAGCTCCAAGCGGATCTTGGCGCGCTTTCTGCTTTCTGATTCATCAGAATCCGTGGCCACATCGCGGCGGCCCGCAGAATTCACCACCGAGCCCGAAGCCACGGGGCTCGATTTCACGCTGCTGGTGCAGCCCGCGAGCGAGCCCAGCGCCATCGGCATCGCCCATAGCGCGAGCATGCCAACCCAAGCCCAGGCGCCGCGCTGTTGCGCCGAATTCGACAAGCTCGTCAATGGATTCATGCGTTCACCTCGTCGCCCAGCGCCAACACATCTCCCGCGCGGCGCTTGTGCATGCGCACCACGGCTTGGGTGCGGTCTTGCACTTCGCCTGCCAGTTGGCCGCAGGCCGCATCGATGTCGTCGCCACGGGTTTTTCTCACGGTGGTGACGATAGCACCATCTTGCAGCAGCTTGGCAAAAGCTGACACAGCTTGCGGTGCGCTTCGCTTCAAGCCCGACTCGGGAAAAGGATTGAACGGAATGAGGTTGAATTTGCCGGGCACGCCACTCGCACGCATCAAACTCAACAGCGCCTGCGCATGCTCCAGTTTGTCGTTCACGCCATCGAGCATGCAGTACTCAAACGTGATGAAGTCGCGCGGTGCGGACTGCACGTAGCGCGCACAGGCCTGCATCAGCTCGGCAATCGGGTACTTCTTGTTCAGCGGCACCAAGTGATCCCGCAGCGGATCCAGCGGCGCATGCAAACTCACCGCCAAGGCGACTGGGCAGTCTTCCCGCAAGCGATCCATCATCGGCACCACACCAGAGGTGGACACCGTGACACGACGGCGTGAGAGGCCGTAGGCGTGATCGCTCAGAAACGTGCGCAGCGCAGGCACGAGCGCATCGTAGTTTTGCAGCGGCTCGCCCATGCCCATCATCACCACGTTGGAGATGATGCGCGCGGTGCCGTCGTTTTTCGGCAGCACGAGCTTTTCGCCGGCAGCGCGGCGCATGCGCAGGCTGTGCTCGGCATACCAAAGTTGAGCCACGATTTCACCCGTGCTCAAGTTGCGGCTGAAGCCTTGGTGGCCAGTGGAACAAAAGCGGCAGCCGACAGCGCACCCGGCTTGCGAAGACACGCATAAGGTGCCGCGATCATCTTCGGGGATGAACACGGCCTCCACCGCATTGCCCTGGCCCACATCAAAGAGCCACTTGATCGTGCCGTCAGCCGAGACATGCTCGCTGATGCGCTGCAGCGGCTCAACCACCGCCACGCCCGCGAGCTTGGCGCGGAAGTCTTTGGCGAGATCGCTCATTTGCGCGAAATCGCGCACGCCGCGCTGGTGAATCCAGCGAAAAAGTTGTTGCGCGCGAAAGCGCTTTTCACCCAGGCCCAAACAAAAAGCAGCCAAACCGTCGAGATCGAAATCGAACAGGTTGACCGCTTTCATGTGGATTCGGGCTCGAAGGCCCGCCTCTTTGTCGCTGCTTTTTCCGCCGAAAGTGGCAGATCAGCGGGCGTAGACGTTCATGCCAGGAAAGAAGAACGCGATTTCAACGGCAGCGGTTTCTGCCGCGTCAGAGCCGTGCACGGCATTTGCATCGATGCTGGCGGCGAAATCGGCGCGGATGGTGCCGGGTGCAGCCTTCTTGGGGTCGGTTGCGCCCATCAGATCGCGGTTTTTGGCAATCGCTCCTTCGCCTTGCAGAGCTTGGATCATCACCGGGCCGGAGATCATGAAATCCACCAGATCTTTGAAGAAAGGGCGCTCTTTGTGCACGGCGTAGAAAGCCTCAGCCTCGCCACGCGACAGGTGGGCCATCTTGGCTGCCACCACTTTCAAGCCAGCGGCTTCGAAGCGCGCGTAGATCTGGCCGATCACGTTTTTGGCAACGGCATCGGGCTTGATGATGGAGAGGGTGCGTTCAATGGCCATGATGATTCTGGATAGTCAAAGTTAAGAGAATTTCGAGCAAGCGCGCTGCGCTGCACACTGCTGAGCGCGCGCTTGGTGGCTGACGAGGCCTGCGCACTCCGCAAAGCCCACGATTGTAGCTTGCACTCGGGAAATCCCTGGTGCACAAGTCGGGTTCAAGTCCGATACGCCGAGACTCAGCGACGGCCTCGGCTTCTGCCACCGCCGCCGCCACCTCCGCCACCACCGCTTCGGTTTCCACCGCCGCCGCCGCGATTGCCTCCGCCACCGCCTCGGTTTCCTCCACCGCCGCCACCGCCGCCGCCGAAGTTGCCTTTGTTGAAACCGCCGTCTGCGATGTAGCCCATGGAAGTGCGCATGGGATCAGGGCCAGCGCCAGCGCCGCCGCCTTGTGGCGCACGGTTGCTGCGCTTGCCAAAGCTCATGCGGGCTTCGTGGGTGATACCCGATGGCGGCTGAAACTCGTAGGGATCGTAGTCAGGATCATCCCGGCGCGAACGCTCAGGCTGCTGGCGCTGGCCGTCTTGCGGGTACGCGCCACCCGGCGGGTTGCCGCGAAAGCCAGCGCCTTGCGCATCGCGAGGTGCACCGGCTTGGGCATCCCTTTGCCCTTCCCTTTGTCCATCCCTTTGACCGCCCTGCCCTTCGCGCTGGCCGCCGCCTTCGCGAGGTGGGCGATTGCTGCCGTCACCCTCGCCCCTGCGGCCTCGGTTTCGGCCAAAGCGATCCCTGCGATCCCTTCGCCCTTCACCACCGACCGCGCCCTCGCCGCCTGCGGCCGGGCCTTCCGATGGCCCACCTACAAACTGCGCATCGGGCGGCAGCTCCACTTGGCCTGCGTCGCCCACCGGCCCGCGCAACATGCCGCCGCGCTCGGGGCGGCCTCGGCCGTCGCCCGGACCGCCCTGCCTGCCGCCCTGCCTGCCACCTTCCCTACCACCCTCGCGGCCACCGTCCCGTCCACGGCCTGGCTGGCCTCGGCCGCCGCGCCGTTCTCCAGATTCCATGCTGGTTTCGGCAGAGCCCACGGTGTCGCCCAAGGTGCGCACTTCTGCTTCACCCAATTCCAAGTACATGCCGCGCTTTAGACCACGCGGAAGGGGTGCGATGCCGTATTGGATGCGGATCAAGCGGCTCACGGCATGGCCCACCGCTTCAAACAAGCGGCGCACCTCGCGGTTGCGGCCCTCGGCAATGGTGACTTCGTACCAAACGTTGGCACCCTCGCCGCCGCCTGGCTCCACGCTGGAAAACTGCGCCAAGCCGTCGTCGAGCTGGATGCCGTCCAAAAGCTTTTGGCGCTGGGCTTCGTCCAATGCGCCCAACACACGCACGGCATAGCGGCGCACCAAGCCGTAGCGTGGGTGCATCAAGCGATTGGCCAGCTCGCCGGAATTCGTGAAGAGCAAAAGGCCTTCGGTGTTGATGTCTAAGCGGCCCACAGAAAGCCACTTGCCAAAGCGCAGCTTGGGCAGTCGGCGAAACACCGTGGGGCGGTTTTGCGGATCGTCGTAAGTCACGATCTCGCCCACGGGCTTGTGATAAGCGATCACGCGCACGCGTGGCGTTTCGCCCCGCACGCGGATGCTGCGGCCCCGGAACTGCACCGTGTCGCCAAACCTCACGCGCTGGCCCACATGCGCCTTCTGGCCGTTGACTTGCACCTCGCCCGCCTCAATCGCGGCTTCCATGTCGAGCCGCGATCCCATTCCCGCTTGGGCCAGCACCTTGTGCAACTTGGGGGCCTCAGCTGTTGGCGCCAACACGCGCTTCTTGAGACTCACCGCCTCGTCGGCCTCGTCGGCATCAAACTGGCCCGAGACGACTTGGGCAATGCCAATCGGCACGATGGGCTCTGGCGGCTCGGAGGCGGCCGGGGCCTCATCCGCGTCGTCTTCAGCACCTCCATTCACGCCTTCGCTCGTTTCAGCAGTTGCTATGTTTTCAGTAGCATCAGATGCAATAAATTCATGGACAACACTTGGTTTTTGCTCCAATTTCGGCAAATCTGACGGCTGCGACGCCTCCATGGCCGCGCGTTGCGGCTTCTCGGCCGCTGATTCGGGCTCGGTAGGCGCTGCGGCAGTTGGCGCAGCGATGTCGGCGCTGCCTTCCACCGCTGGGCTCGCCGCAGCGGCCTTGCTACGCCTGGGGCGTTTCACCGGGGGAGCGTCGGCCGCAGGCATCGCCGCCTCGGCAAGAACTGGGAGAGCTGCAACAGCGACAACAACCGACTCCGCCACTGGCTCAGCGCTCGGCTGCACGCCCGCAACTTCGGCCGCTTCAACAACTTCAGCAACGGGCTTTTTGCGCACGCGCTTGGGCTTTTGCGCGGTGGCAGCCGGCTCTGCGCCGCCGAGTTCAGGTGCGGTGGGTTCGTTGGGCGCTGCGTCGGGGTGTTCGGACATGGGGGTTACCAGGGAAATGCGGGGCAAAAATCGGTTGGAAATCAAACGGATGGGGCGTTTTGAAGCACGCCATCAGGGTCGGGGTTTGGGGCAGGGTTCGGTGTGAAGTCGGGCGCAGCAGGCACCGCGTCAAACGGCAAATCGGCGGTGAGGGGGTCGGCCTGCGGCGCAGCGTCCAGCGCGCTGGCCAAGCCGGAAAAGCTCGCCAGCTCGAATGGCGATACCCCCAAGGCATCGGCACTGCCCGCGCTCGGTGCGAGCAAGGGCGGGAGTTGGTCGAGCGAATCCAGGCCGAGGTCGTCCAAAAACTGGCGCGTGGTGGCGTACAGCGCTGGCCGCCCCACGGTTTCGCGGTGGCCAATCACTTCTACCCAGCCTCGGTCTTCGAGCTGCTTGAGGATCAGGCTGTTGATGGTGACGCCGCGAATGTCTTCCATGTCGCCGCGCGTGGTGGGCTGGCGGTAGGCGATGATGGCCAGGGTTTCGAGGGTGGCGCGGGTGTATTTGGCAGGCTTTTCGGGATGCAAGCGGTCCAAATAGGCGCGCATCTCGGGCCGGCTTTGAAAGCGCCAGCCGCTTGCCACTTGCACGAGCTCCACGCCGCGCTGCGCCCACAGCGATTGCAAATCATCGAGCGCGTGGCGGATGCTGTCGGCACTCAGCGCGCCATCAAACAGCAATTGCATGTCGCGCATCGGCATGGGCTGGGTCGCGCAAATCAGCGCGGTTTCCAGCACCCGCGTGGCTTCAGCGGTGTTCATTCAATCCTGTCATGGGTCATCCGTTGGCCTCTGTCGGCCAGTTGGGGGTTGCGCTCAGGGCGCCTGCGCTGGGTTCAGCGCTCAGTCAAACGTCGATGTCGAGTCGTGGAAGAGCTTTGCTTGCCTGGCAGCCAGCCACCGGGTACGCCACGGATGCGCTGAGCTTGAAGGGGCTGTGGGATCCAGCGTTTAGCGTTTGCGGCGTTTGGCGGCGGGCGCTGAATCAGCGGGCTGCGAAGCGGCTTTGCGCGAACTGCTGGAATCCAATTCGTCTGAAAAATTGTAGCGCACTCCCAAGTTGCGCAGGGCCAACACAAAATCCTGCGGCGGCGGGCAGTTGAGCGACAGGTATTCCCCGGTGAACGGATGCTCAAATTCCAGCTTCCAAGCGTGCAAGGCTTGGCGCAGCATCCCAGCCTCGCTTGGGCCGCCGTAGACGCCGTCGCCCAGCAGCGCATGACCCAAATGCGCCATGTGAACCCGAATCTGGTGGGTGCGGCCGGTGCCCAGGCGGGCATGCACGAGGCAAGCCTTGGCCACAGTCGCGCTCGCTTGGGAGTTCTCCAACAAGGTGAACCAGGTCTGCGCAGGCTTGCCTCCCATCCATTTGATCGTGCCCGCTTCGTCGTCACTGGCTTCGTCCATCAAGCCATAGGCAGCCCCCAATCGGCTCATCCATGCGCTGCTGTGGCCATCGTCGTTGCCATCCACAAGTGCAGACTCCTGAAACGCGCCGCCGCTGCCGTAGCCCGCTACGCGATTCGGATTGGTGTTTTTCGGCAGCTCCACCACCGCCATGCGGATGCGGTTGCGCGTATCGCGGCCGATGGGCTCGTTCACCTCACGCTCCGCGCTGCCCATCCAGTGCCCGGTGCCGATGGCCAGGTATTGGCGAGACACATCTCTTGCGGCAATCATGGCCACCAGCGCATCCATGCACAGCCTGGTTTTCGCAACCACCATCGCGCCGGTCGTGTCTTTGTCAAGCCGGTGCACGATGCCGGCCCTCGGCACATCTTGAGCGCCTTTGTGATGGGCGAGCAAACCGTTGAGCAGGGTGCCGCTCCAATGTCCCGCAGCAGGATGCACCACCAGGCCAGCAGCCTTGTTGAGCACAAGCAGGTGCTCATCTTCAAAGAGCACATCGAGCGCCATCTGCTCGGGCAAAAAGGCTTTGCTTTGCTCGGTGGGCCTCAGCAGCACTTCCAAAGTTTGACCCAGGCGAAGCTTGTGCGCGCGTTTGGTGACGGCTTGCCCATCGAGCTTCACGCAGTTTTGCTCGATGAGCTGCTGCAAGTAGCTCCGCGAAAACTCTGGGCAGAGCGACACAAGTGCGTGATCCAAGCGCTGGCCCAGCCAGTTGTCTGCAAGGTCGCGGCTGCGCAGCTCTGCGTCTTCGAAGCTTGTGGAGCTGATCGCGGGGGCGTCGGTCGGGTTGGGGGAAGTGGATTTCAAGGAACTTGGGGGCACAGGGGATAATCAGGCAAGTTTGTTTGTAGATTCGACGGTTGCCCGATGCGCTTTTCATTATCCGCCACCCCCGATGTTGCAAAGGCAAGCGCCGCGCTGCGCGGTTTGCTTGCCCTGGCATCTGTTTCCACCGCTTTGGTGCTGGGGGGCTGCTCCGCGTTTTCTGAAGACAAAGCCGCAGCCAACAACCCCACCAAAATCCTGGCCGACGCGCGCGACGAGATGAACGCAGGCAGCTGGGACGCGGCGATCAAGCTGCT
>JAAFHN010000030.1 GCA_013298415.1 Comamonadaceae bacterium | reverse complement strand
TGGTGGTGCATCAACCGATCTCGCTCCAGCTGCTGCTGGGCCAGCCGCGCAGCTTTGCGTTGCGCAAGCTCTGACTCGGCGGTGACGCAAACGGATGGCGCACTCCGCTCCCAGCGCTGCGCAGACGCGAGCACAGCAACGAGCTTGCCGTGCTTTTCAATCCCCACGGGTTCCGCCGCGACGAGCGCCAGCACCTCGCCAAAGTTTTGCTTGGCAAACGAGGCAGTCACCACGCGCAAGCTCGATGCGTCCGAGGCGCGCGAAACTCCCGACAGAGCTGCAACCTCCGGGGGCTCAAACTTCAACGCACGAAGGTTCAAGGCACGAAGGCCAGCTTCATCCAACATGTTGGAATTTTAGACGAAACAGACATTTTGTCTATTTTCAACCTTGAACTACGCTATCGCAGCCTTCGTGGCAGCCACAAACGCCGCCAGTTTCGCCTTTGCCGCACCTGAATCCAGCGCGGCGCGGGATTTTTCGATGCCTTCAGGAATCGTGGCTGACACATTGGCGGCATAAAGCGCCACGCCAGAGTTCAGCAGCACCACGTCTCTGGCCGCGCTGCGCTGGCCTTCCAGCACGGCGAGCAGCATGGCTTTGCTTTCTTCGGGCGTTTCCACCTTCAGGCTTCGGGTGCTGGCCATCGGCAGGCCAAAGTCTTCGGGGTGGATTTCGTATTCGGTCACTTCGCCGTTTTTCAGCTCGCCGACCAGCGTTGACGCGCCGAGGCTCACCTCATCCAACCCGTCTTTGCCGTACACCACCACCGCATGCTCCGCGCCCAAGCGCTGCAAGGCCCGCACTTGGATGCCCACGAGATCGGGGTGAAACACGCCCATCAAGATGTTCGGCGCGCTCGCGGGGTTGGTGAGCGGCCCCAGGATGTTGAAAATCGTGCGCACGCCCAGCTCTTTGCGCACCGGGCCTACGTTTTTCATGGCGGGGTGGTGGTTGGGCGCAAACATGAAGCCAATGCCCACATCGGCGATGCATTGGGCAATTTGCTCAGGCCTCAGGTTCAAATTCACGCCCAGGCTTTCCAGCACATCGGCGCTGCCGGATTTGCTGCTGACGGAGCGGTTGCCGTGCTTGCTCACCCGCGCACCAGCCGCTGCGGCCACAAACATGCTGCAAGTGGAGATGTTGAAGGTGTGCGAGCCGTCACCGCCCGTGCCAACGATGTCTACCAGGTGGGTGCGGTCGGCCACCTCCACCTTGGTGGCGAACTCGCGCATCACTTGCGCGGCGGCGGTGATTTCGCCAATGGTTTCCTTCTTCACGCGCAGGCCGGTCAGGATCGCTGCCGTCATCACCGGGCTCATTTCGCCCGCCATGATCATGCGCATCACTTTGAGCATCTCGTCATGAAAAATCTCGCGGTGCTCAATCGTGCGCTGCAGGGCTTGCTGGGGGGTGATGGGCATGGTGGGGCTGCTCAGAAAAACGATGGGGAACTCAACTCGCGCATTTTCCGCCTGAACTGGCCGGTCGCGCGACGCGGGCAGCTCAGCTCAGCCGTTTGCGCAGTTGTTCGGCCAACACGGGCTGCACATCGCGCACCGCCGCGCGAACGCCCAAAGCCTGGAAATCCACCGTGGCAAGGCCAGGGTAGCCGCAGGGGTTGATGCCTGAAAACGGCAGCAAATCCATGGCCACATTCAAGGCCAGGCCGTGAAAAGTGCAGTGACGGCTCACCTTCACGCCCAGCGCAGCGATCTTGCCGAGGCCGGCAAAGGGGTCGGCACCTACCTCCGTTTCGGCCAAGCGGGCGTGGGAAAACGGATCATCCAAGCGCACATAGATGCCTGGTGCGCCTTTCACCCGGTGGCCCGTGATGCCGAAGTGCATCAGCGTGCGGATCACGGCTTCTTCCAGGCGGTACACGTATTCCTTCACGAAATAGCCCCGTCGGCGCAGATCCAGCAAGGGGTAGGCAACCAGCTGGCCAGGGCCGTGGTAAGTCACTTGCCCGCCCCGCGCCGTGGGCACGACCGGAATACGTGCCAAATCACTGTCAGCGGTCAAAATATGGCTCAAATCACCGCTTTGTCCTAGTGTATAGACACTTTGATGCTCGCATATCCATAGCAAATCCACGGCATTGGCGTCGCGCTCAGCGGTGTAGGCCTGCATGCGGGCCACGGTGCTGGCATAGTCTGCGAAACCCAAAAACTCTGTGAGCACGGTGCGATGAACTGGAAGACTGGATGTGTGGCGGCGGCGTGGATCGTGTCGGTGATGTCGGTGGTTTCGATGGTGTCCGAGGCTTGGGCGCAAACGCCCCAGCAGCTTGCGCGCAGCGAGCAAATTTTCAACCGAGCGCTGCAAGCTTACAGCGAAGACAAATGGGACGAGGCGGCGCGCGGCTTCACTGCCGCCACCAAACTGGCCCGCGCGGGGCAAAGAGACCCGTCTGTCGGCCTGGCCCGATTCAACCTGGCCATGATGATGCTGCGCGCTGAGGTGCCAGGTGCGCGGCCAAGCACCGCGCTCGCCCTGCTGCGCCACGCGGCGGATGACGGCATCGTGCGCGCGCCCCACGCGCTCGCACAGGCCTACGAGCAAGGCGCTACCGGCAAGCGCGATTTGGCCTTGAGCAACGCGTGGCTGGAAAAAGGTGCAAACCTCGGCCATGTGGAAGCTCAAGTGGATCTGGGCACGAATCTGATGCTGGGCCGAGGCACAGCGAAAGACTTGCCGCGCGCCGCTCACTGGTTTCGCGAAGCGGCCAAAACGGGCGACGTGGGCGCGCAATACCTGATTGCCAGCTTCTATGAGCACGGCGATGGCGTGCCCAAAGACCTGCGACTGGCCGCTTATTGGTATGGCCTGGCGGCTGCGAATGGCGACGAAGCAGCGCCCACGAAGTTCAAAGAAATCCAGGCGCAGTTACAAAACTGACAGCCCAAAGGTCCCTGGGCCTGAAAGCGCTGTTGCGCCAAGCGCACACTCCCGCGACACCCGGAGCCCGCAGGGCGACAAAGCCGAGAGATTTAGAGCGGGATGTCACCACTTTTTCACACAAGCGTACTAAGGTTGAGGGGTTGTACGGCCCCGGCGTAACGCCGAGACCGGTGGCAAGGCGCGCAGCAAATCCCATCTGGCACGCAGTTTGCGTGCCAGATGGGGTTTGTTGCGCCCACCCTCACCCTCTTTCTTCCCACAAGGTCTTCCATGCAAAACACCAAGAATTTGCGCGCCACGCCCCATGCGGTGGCCCAAGCAGCCGCGATCACCATCGCTTTGGCCGCATTTGCCGCCCCCGCTTTCGCGCAAACCGCCGCTGCGCCGCGCCCTGCCGCATCCGCTGAGCAAGACGATGCACCCCGCGCCAAAGACGACGTGGTGCGCATGGGCACGATCACGGTGACAGGCTCTGGCGACCGCTTGGGCGCTGGCCAAATCATCAATGAAGACACGGTGAAGGCCCGCAGCACGATCACGCGCGCCAGCATGGAAAAAGACCGCGCCACAGGCAACCTCTACCAATCGATGGAGATGCTGCCTGGCATCAACACCGTGAACCACGATGCCACCGGCCTCTTTGGCGGCGTGATGAGCATTCGCGGCTTCAACTCCGACCAAATCGGCTTCACGATGAACGGCGTGCCAGTGAACGATTCCGGCAGCTACGGCGTGTTCCCACAAGAGTATGTGGACCAAGAAAACATCTGCGTGAACACCGTTGCCCAGGGCAGCTCAGACCAAGAAAGCCCACAGATCGCAGCTTCGGGCGGCTCGGTAGGCCTCACAAGCTGCGACGCACACCCCACCCAGCGCGTGCGATTCACCCAAACGCTAGGTGGCTTGGGCGTGCGCCGCACCTTCGTGCGCTACGACACGGGCAAATTGTTTGACAACCGGCTTGCCAGCTACATCAGCTACAGCAACAGCTACGCCCGCAAGTGGAAAGGCGAAGGCGAAGCCAAGCGCGATCACATCGACACCGGCTTCAACTGGGACATCGCCAAAGGCCAAAAGCTGCTCGGCGTCTTGAACTACAACAAGGCGGTTAACAACAACATCAACAACCCCACGCTGACCGAGCTGCGCGCCAACGGCTACTACTGGGACAACTCTGCGTTCTACACAAAGACCACCGCTGTGAGCGGCACGGCGCAGACCGAGACTGGCCCAAGCCCCGCCTACTACAAGCTGGCGACCAACCCGTTTGAAAACGCCATCGCCTCGCTTTCCGGCTCGTTCACACTCACCGACAACCTCCTGCTCAAAGTGCAGCCCTACTTCTGGTACGGCTACGGCACAGGCGGCATTCAGCAAAACAACCTGACTGAGAGCGGCTTCCTGACCGGCCCCGGAGGCACGTTCACTGGCACCAAAGACCTGAACGGCGACGGAGACACCCGCGACCGCTTGGTGGTGGC
The DNA here is from genome assembly GCA_013298415.1 of Comamonadaceae bacterium. Taxonomy (GTDB): domain Bacteria; phylum Pseudomonadota; class Gammaproteobacteria; order Burkholderiales; family Burkholderiaceae_C; genus JAAFHN01. The sequence continues at coordinate 7,928 of JAAFHN010000030.1, read as the reverse complement.
CCGCTCCAACGTGACCCACACCCTGCGCCCTGGCGTTTCTACAGAACTGAATTGGCTGCTGGGCGACCACAGCATCAAGCTCGGCTACTGGTACGAGCGCGCCAAGCACCGCCAGACCGCGCCTGCCGTGCCTGTTGATGCCAATGGCAATCCCACCACGATTTGGCTGGACGAAGGCCGCATCACCCGCGCTGACGGCACCGAGTTTCAAAACCGCAACTGGATCACGGTCAGTACCGCGAGCGCGTTCTTCATCACCGACAACTACTCGTTTGCCAACGACCGCGGTTTGCTGAGCGTGGGCGTGCGCCTGCCGCAAGTGGAGCGTGACTTCACCAACTATCCAAGTGAAGGCGGCGCCTTCCAGTACAACATCACCCGCACTTATCGCGACACCCTGCCCCAGGTGGGCGTGCGCTACAAGCTCGATCGCGAGCAGCAAGTGTTCATGAACGTGGCCAAGAACTTCCGCGCGCCGCCCAACTTTGCCTACGCGCCCACCAATGGCATCGTGCGCATCGTGGCTGGCCAGCCCACCATCTTGCGCGAAGTGGAAGCCGAAACCTCGATCAACACCGACATCGGCTACCGCCTGCAAAACAAGATGGTCACGCTCTCGGCCACCTTCTTCAATGTTGACTTCAGCAATCGCCAGGGCAATGCCTTTGATCCGGTGAGCAACACCTCGATCTACACCAACATCGGCAAAACCCGCAACCGTGGCATCGAACTCGAAGTGGGCACGCGCCCAGTGAACGGCTTCACCGGCTACATGTCGATCACCTCGCAGATCAGCCGGATCATGAACGATCTGCGCCAAACTGCGGCCGTGACCCTGCCTTTGGACGGCAAAGAATTTGCCAACACCCCACGCCACATGGTGGCCCTGTCTGGCCAATACCAGCAAGGCCCTTGGTACGTGCGCGTGAAGGCCAAAGAAACTGGCACGCAGTTCGCCACGCTGATGAACGACGAAGAAGTACCGGCCTACACCAAAGTGGATTTGGACGGCGGCTACACCCTCGGCAAGCTCGGCCCCGTGAAGGGCACGCAACTGCGCTGGAGCATTTCCAATCTGTTCAATGCCCAGTACCGCAGCTCTGGCTCGGGCGTGCAGCTCTTCACGCAGCCGGTCGTCACACCTGGCGGCACGATTGCAGCCAACCCCACAGCCGTGCGCTACTACTTGGGCGCACCGCGCCTGTTCACGCTCAGCGTGAGCGGCGACTTCTGATCGACCTGCGCAGATCCAGGCATACATGATGAAACCCAGCGTGAGGTCCGGCCTTGCGCTGGGTTTTTTCTTGGGTGCGGCCTTGGCGAGCGCGGCGCTGCACGCGCAGCCCAAAGCGCCTGAGATCTCGATTTTTTCGCTCAACGATTTTCACGGGCATTTGCAGCCCAGCGCACCGGTGCCCGCGCTCGTGCGCGCGCTCGCAGCCGGGCAGCCGCCCCGGCGCACCGGCGGCTTGGCGCATGTGCAAGGCCTGCTCAAGCAACTGCGCGAGCGCCAACCCCACAGCCTGCTGGTGGGCGCGGGCGACATGATCGGCGCAAGCCCGGCTGACTCATCGCTCTTGGAAGACCAGCCCGCGATTGAATCGCTCAATCGGCTCGGCTTGAGTCTCACGAGCCTTGGCAACCACGAAATGGATTCGGGCGCGGGCTTTTTGCAAAGCCTCTTGCGCGGCGACTGCGCACCAAGCTGCAAGCTGCCAGGCTTCGCCGGGGCCAAGTTTGAGTACCTGGCGGCCAACGTGAAGACCATCGATGGCAAAACGCCGCCCTGGCTGAAGCCCTACGCCGTTCGCATGATCGGCGGCCACCGGGTTGCCTTCATCGGGGCCGTGACGAAGCAAACCCCACGCTTTGTGCCGCCTCGCCACACCCAAGGCTTGGTGTTTGAAGATGAAGCCACCGCGATCAATCGCGTGCTGCCCGAGGTGCGCGCATTGAATCCTGCGGCCATCGTGGTTGTGATGCACGAAGGCGCGGAAGTGCCCGCCACCTTGCCGCCGCAAAGCGTAGCCCCTGCACCAGCGGCCGGCGACTGCGCCACACTGCGCGGCGCAGGCCTGGAAATCGCCCGCAAAGTGGATGCCGATGTGAAGGCCTTTTTCATGGGCCACAGCCACCAAACCTATGCCTGCGAACTCGAAGGCCGCTTTCTCGTGCAAGGCGGCGCACACGGCGCGCATGTGAGCGAAATCCGCTTCGCAGTCGATGCGCAGGGCAGGCTGCAACCCGTTGCCACGGCGCTGCACATCACAGCGCACGATGCCGTGCAGGCCGATGCTGCAAGTGCTGCCTTTGTGGCCCAGGTGCAGTCACTCACCTCCGAGATCAAAAACGAAGTGGTGGGCCACCTGCAAGCACCCCTGCTGCGCACCACCTTCCCAGGCTTTGGCGACAGCCCCTTGGGCCGCTGGATTGCGGATGGGTTTTTGCAAGCGGCTGAGTCTTTCGGTGGTGCGGATTTGGCTTTCACCAATGTGACCGGCTTGCGTGGCAGCCTTGCAGAAACTGCGCCACCTACACCGCAAGGCTTGGCGGTGACTCGCGCCGAGATGATGGGTGTGCTCCCCTTTCGCAACGAGCTCGTGCGCTTGGTGATCACGGGCGCGCAGCTCAAGCAAGTACTCGTGGCGCAGACCGATGCAAACGACCCAAGCCGCGTGCGCATCCTGCAACCCTCCAGCAATTTCAGCTACCGCTTTGACCGCAGCAAACCACCAGCACAGCGGGTGAGCGAGCTGCGCCTGAATGGCAAACCCATCGAAGACCACGCCAACTACCGCGTGGTTTTCAACAGCCACACCGCAGACGGCGGCGACAACATCGCCGTGCTGCGCAGCATCACCGACCGCACGCCACTCGGCCTGCTGGATATCGATGCCGCCATTGCCAGCCTGAAACGCAGCGCTCCCGACTTCAAGTTGCTGCAAACGGGGCGGGTAGAGATGCCTTGACGGGCAACCGCCCCCGTTCGGGCTGCATTTATTCCCGTTCGGGCTGAGCCTGTCGAAGCCTCTCCACGGCTACACCGCGATTTACCCCCGTTCGGGCTGAGTTGATTCCCGTTCGGGCTGAGCCTGTCGAAGCCTCTCCACGGCTACACCGCAATTTATTCCCGTTCGGGCTGAATTTATTCCCGTTCGGGCTGAGCCTGTCGAAGCCTTGCCGTGAACCCTTCGACAAGCTCAGGGCGAACGGGGGCTTGAGCTTGGCAAGGGCGACCTCTTGCGTTCGCCCTGAGGTATCGAAGGGCATCGTTGAGGGCTGCGATACCTCGGCCCGAGCGGTGGTGGCACGCTCAAGATCAAGCTGATTTGTCTTCAAAACCGCTGCTGCGCGGCCTCAAGCTGCGTCTCAGCTGGGCTCGCTCTTGCCAGCGCCATCCAGTGAGAAAAATGAAGGCTGTGCTTGCGATGCGGGGCAGCGCGCAGCACTTCAAAGCGCGGGCTTGAGGACGAGTCGGCAGTGGCATCTGGCGCACCAGGCCAAGCCTGCAACACCCCCACTTCGGGCGGTGCTTCGTCTTCTCGGGCAATCGGCTTTCCTTTGGCATCGCAGCCAAACACCCACCACACCTCGGCCGCCATTTGGCAGTAGGCAGCGGTTTTGAGCGGCTTGCGCAACTCGCCGAGCACATCGGCGCGCTTGACCTTGATCTCGTGAACGCTGCTCTGCAAGTACGCCTCCACGCTCGTGTGGCGCACTGAAAACACATCGGGCATGGCAATCACCCACTTGGCTTTGCCGCCGCTCACTGACGCAACTGCTGCTGCGGACTCGCTCGCAGCCAGAGCCGCCGCCTCTTGCTTCTCAAAGGCCTCGCGCACATCCACACGCAAGCTCAAGCCCCGCCAAGCAATGCGCCCGCGCTGCTGCTGCAAGGCCACCACATCGCCCACCAAGCGCTCGTGTGCCGAGAGCGCTGCCCGATTGCGCGCCATGCCGCGCACCGCGACTTCGATGCCCGCATCGCTCAGCCTGAGCCGCTCAGGCTCGCCAGACACATGCACACGCTCCAGCAAGCCCGCTGCCAACAGCTCCAGCTCCAGCCCATCCAGCATCGGCCATCCCGCGCTGCGGTACATGTGCCGCAGGCGCTGGGTGAATGCTCTGGAAGGGGCTGGGGTGGCCATTTCTAAGCCAAATCAGCCCTCTGTCTTAGTGTTTTGGGCATAGCGCGCTATTTATTTCGCAGCTACCGCAACGGGCAGAGCAGGCGCTGGCTTCCTTGTGATCTTGCGGTAGAGCTTGCCGCAGAGTTGCGAGAAGTCATCCACAAAGGTGAACACCACCGGAATCACCAGCAAGCTGAGGAAGGTGCTGGTGATCAGGCCACCGATCACCGCAATCGCCATGGGGCTGCGGAAGGAGCCGTCGCCCGCGCCCCAACTCATGGCAACAGGCAGCATGCCTGCGCCCATCGCAATGGTCGTCATCACGATCGGCCTTGCCCGCTTGTGGCAAGCATCCATCAGCGCATCCCAGCGGTTCATCGGGGCAGCCACGGGCAAGCCGTTGGTGCCGTCGTTGCCGCGCCGGGCCACGATGGCGTACTCCACCAGCAAGATGGAATTCTTGGTCGCCACTCCCATGAGCATGATGAGGCCGATCAGCGACGGCATCGAGAATGCTTTGTCGGCAATGAGCAAGCCCACGAATGCACCACCGAGGCTCAAAGGAAGGGCCGCAAGGATGGTGACAGGCTGCAAAAAATCTTTGAAGAGCAACACGAGCACGATGAAGATGCAGAGCACGCCGGTGAGCATGGCCAGGCCGAAGCTTGCAAAGAGCTCTTGCTGAATTTCTGCGTCGCCCACTTCAATTTGCCTCACTGAAGGCGGCAAGTTTTTGATGGCAGGCAGGTCTTTCATCGCCGCTGTGGCATCGCCAAGTGCGGTGCCCGCCAGCTCCACTTCGATGAGCACATTGCGCTCGCGGTTGAAGCGGTCAATGATCGCGGGACCACCCGACATTTCCATCGTGGCCACTTGCCCGAGCGCCACAGGGCCTTTGCTGCCAGGCACCGTAAGCCGCTCCAGCAAGCTCAAATCTTGCCGGGCTTCGGGCGCGAGCTTAACCACAATGGGCACTTGGCGCTGGCTCAAATTCAGCTTGGGCAAATACTGCTCGTAGTCGCCAGTGGTGGCCACCCGCAAGGTCTCGGCAATCGCTGCGCCGCTCACGCCCATGTCGGCCGCGCGCGCCGCGTTGGGGCGCACCGCCACTTCAGAGCGCACCAGGGCCGCGCCCGATGAAATGCCGCCCACGCCGGGAATCGTGCGCAAGTCTTTTTCCACAGCGGTCGCCGCTTGGCTGAGCGCCAGCGCATCGCTGCCGACCAGCATCACGAGCAGCTTTTCGCTGCCGCCTGCCAGGCCCACGCGGCTGCGCACGCCAGAGACTTGCTCCATGGCGGTGCGGATTTCTTTTTCGATCAGCTGCTTCACGGGCCGTTTGCCGCGCGGATCCATGAGCACGGTGAGCGTGGCTTTGCGCGCCTCGGCCACGCCGCCGGGCGCAAACGGGTCGGAGCCCGCCGTGCCGCCGCCAATCGTGGTGTACACGGATCGCACGTGCTTGATGTTCATCAAGAGCAGCCGGGTTTGCTCGGCTTTCTCAAGTGTTTGCGCAAGCGTGCTGCCAGGGGCCAGCTCAATGGCCACTTGGGTTTGCGAGTTGTCATCCGCCGGGATGAAGCCTTGCGGCAAGAGCGGGATCAGCATCACCGAGCCCACAAAAAATGCGCCCGCCATGAAGGCCGTCACCCAGCGCCACTTGGTGCACCACTTCACAGCGCGCATGTACCAGCGCATGACGAAGCCGTCTTTTTCTTCGCCGGTGTGAATGGCTTTGAGCATGTAGGCGGCCATCATGGGCGTGAGCATGCGGGCCACCACCAAGGAGGCGAACACGGCAAACGTGGCTGTCCAGCCAAACTGCTTGAAAAACTTGCCCGGAATGCCCGCCATGAAGGCCGTGGGCAAAAACACCGCGATGAGCGTGAAAGTGGTGGCGATCACGGCCAAGCCAATTTCATCGGCTGCGTCGATGGCCGCTTGAATCGGCGACTTGCCCATGCGCAAGTGCCGCACGATGTTTTCCACCTCCACAATCGCGTCGTCCACCAAGATGCCGATCACGAGCGAAAGCGCCAAGAGCGTCACCACGTTCAGCGTGAAGCCAAAGTAGTGCATGCCGATGAAGGCAGGGATCACCGAGAGCGGCAGCGCAATCGCGCTCACAAAGGTGGCGCGCCATTCGCGCAAAAAGAGAAACACCACGATCACGGCCAAGATCGCACCTTCTACCAGCAGCGTGATCGAGGCATCAAACTCTTCTTGTACCGGTTCCACAAAATCGAAGGCTTGGGTAACGGTGAGGTGCGGGTTGGCTGATTTGAGCAATTCGAGCTTGGCCAGCACGCCAGCACCCACTTCAATCTCGCTCGCACCTTTGCTGCGCATCACTTCAAAGCCCACGACCTTTTTGCCGTTCAGCAAAGCGGCTGACTTTTGATCGGCAATCGTGTCTTTGATGGTGGCGAGCTGGTCCAGGCGCATGTGGCGGCCATCTGGCAGCGAAATGTCCAGCGCAGCCAGCTCTTGCGCGCTGCCCACGGTGGCAATGGTGCGCATGGGCTGCTCGCTGCCGCCCAAATCGCTTTGGCCGCCAGCGGCTTCGAGCTGCGTGGCGCGCAATTGGCGGCTCACGTCGGCAGCGCTCACGCGCAGGGCTTGCAGCTTGGCAGGATCGAGCTCCACGTGTACTTGGCGCTGCACACCGCCCACGCGCACCACAGAGCCCACACCGCGCACGCCCAGCAGGCTTTTGGTCACCGCATCGTCTACAAACCAGCTCAAACCTTCTTCATCCAGCTGCGAGCTGGCCAAGGCAAAGGCCATGATGGCTGAGCCGGAGAGATTGAGCTTGTCGATGATCGGATCGCGCACATCGGCGGGCAAATCTGCCCGCACTTGCGTGACGGCCGAGCGGATCTCATCCAGCGCTTCTTGCGTGGGCTTTTCCAGGCGGAACTCGGCTGTGATCGACACCACGCCATCGCTGACCTTGGTGTAGATGTTTTTCAAGCCCTGCACCGAGGCAATGCCGTTTTCAATCTTGCGGGCCACCTCGGTTTCGAGCTGGCTCGGAGACGCGCCAGGCAAGCTGGCGGTGATGATGATGTTGGGCACTTCCAGGTCTGGGAAGTTTTGCACCTTCATTTGCTTGTAGGCCATGAGGCCTGCAAGCGTGAGCAACACAAACACCATGCACGCGGCAATGGGGTTGCGGATGGACCAGGTGGAAACATTCATGCTGGATGCTCCTTACTTGGCCGCAACGCCGGGCGCTGCAGCCCCAACCACGCGCACGGCATCGCCATCGGCCAAAAAGGCCGCGCCGCTGGCCACAAACTGCTCGCCCGCTTTGGCGCCTTGCAGGATTTCAACGCGATCGCCGCTGCGTTTGCCTAAGCTGAGTTTCACTTGGTTCACTTTCGTGCCGTCGATGCGCATGGCATAGGCAAAACCGTCGCGTAACACCAGGGCGCTGGCCGGCAACGTGAGCGCTTGGCTGGAGCCCGTGGCAAAGCTTCCGCTGGCAAAACCACCCGCGCGGGCGCTGCCTGGGGGCAGATCGACATAAACCAAGGCATTGCGGCTTTGCGGATCAATCGTGGGAGAGATCATGCGCACCTTGCCGTCTACCGCTTGGCCGCCGGTGGGCTGCACCTTCACGCCCATGCCCACTTGAATGCGCGACAAATCCCCAGCCGGGATTTCTGCGCGCCACTCGATCCTGCCTTGGCGCTGCAATCGGTACAGCTCAAAACCTGCGGGCAATACCGCCCCCAGCGTGGCAGGCCGTGCGATCACCATCCCCGAATCGGGGGCCACGACCACGGCTTGCTT
>JAAFHN010000416.1 GCA_013298415.1 Comamonadaceae bacterium | reverse complement strand
TAGGCGCGGGGGCTGGGGCAGGTGAGCCACCGCCACCACCACCGCAAGCCGCCAATGTGGCAATGCCTATGGCCGCAAACAGCATCGCAATGCGCTGGCGGCTGGCCTGGGGTTTGCGGAATGCGCTTTCGGCGCCGTTTGTGTTCTCCAAGTGCTGCACGGTTCCTCCTAGAACGTTTGATGTGCGAACCCAAGCCCGTCGAGAAAGCCCCGACCCTCACCTGAGCAAGGTCATTGTAGTAGTCGGTTTGACTACATTGTGTACAGATCAAGTGACAGATTCAGGCGCCGTCGCTTTGCCTCAACGCCCTGCTCAACAGCCACACAGGCCCCAAACCCACGAGCACGATGGCCAGACTCGGCAACGCGGCTTCAGTCAAGCGCTCGTCTTTTGCCAACTGGTAAGCCATCACGGCCAGCGTGTCGCTGTTGAAAGGTCTGAGCACCAAGGTAGCCGGGAGTTCCTTCATGGCATCCACAAACACGAGCAGCCCAGCGGCCAAGGCGGGCCCACGGAGCTGCGGCCAATGCACTTGCCTCCAGAGCTGCCAGCCGCCGGCACCCATGAGCCGGGCCGATTCGTCCATGCTTGTGCCGATGCGTGCGTAGCCAGACTGCACCGATTGCAGCGCTACGGCAGAAAACCGCACACTGTAGGCCCAGAGCAGGCCGAGCGCCGTGGTGGTCACCCACGCTGTCAACGGCATACCAGGCCAGTGCGCCTGAAGCCAGCCGAGCGGCAGCAGCAAGCCCACCACAATCACAGCGCCCGGCACGGCGTATCCCAAACCAACGCCGCGCACGACACCCCGCACCAGCCAGCCGCCCACCCGCCGATACGCGTAGGCCAATGCCAGCGCGAAAGCAACAGTGATGGCGGCGGCAAGCAAGCTGAGCCGCAGCGAATTCCATGCCCAAGGCCAAAAGCGAGAAAACTCAGGCAGGCCTTCTGGGCCTGCGCGCCAAAGCGGTGCCAGCATGGCCAAGAGCGGCAGCACGAAGCCCAGCAGCACTGGCATGGCGCAGAGCATGAAGGCCAGTGCGGCATGCTTGCCGTGCAGCAACATGGGTTTGGATTCCGCGCCCCGCAGCGGCGCAGCTTTGCCGCTGGCAAAACGCAGTTTGCGCTGCGCCCTTTGCTCCAGCCGCAGCAGCAGGGCCACGAGCACGAGCAGCATGAGGGCGAGCTGCACGGCGGCGGCTCGGTTGTCGAGCGCAAGCCAGGCTTTGTAGATGCCTGCGGTAAAGCTTTGCACGCCAAAGTAGCTCGCCACGCCGTAGTCCGCCAAAGTTTCCATCAGCGCAAGCGCCACGCCAGCGGCAATCGCCGGTCGCGCGAGCGGCAGCGCCACGCGCACGATGCGCCGTGAAAGCGATGCACCGAGCATCCGCGCCGCTTCCATCAAATGCGGCGCACGCTCCAAAAGCGCAGCCCGCACCAGCAAATACACATAGGGGTAAAGCGCCAGACTCAGCACCAGCACAGCGCCAGGCAGGCTGCGCACTTCTGGCAAAACGCGGCCCTCCACACCCAGCAGCGAGCGGATCGCCGTTTGTGCGGGGCCTGAGAACTGAAAAAAATCCGTGTACGCATAGGCCAACACGTAGGCGGGCATCGCCATCGGCAAAAGCAGCGCCCACTGCAAGGTTTGGCGGCCGCGAAATTCGAAGAGCGTGACCGCGCATGCGCTAACCACGCCCATGCTGCCCACGCCGAGCGCCACGCCTGCGCAGAGCAGCAGCGATGTGAGCGCATACTCTGGCAGCACGGTTTGCGCCATTTGGCTGAGCGCATCCGCCGCCGCGATATCCCAGCGCAGGCCGAAAACCAAGAGACTCAGCACGGGCAGCGCCAAAAAGAACCCGACCACCAACAACCCAGCCACGGCAGCGGCCGAGCGCGGGGATGAAATCTGGCCGAGGAGTCGATGCATGCGGGGGCTGCGGACGGGATGCGAATGGGGTGCGGACGGGATGTCCAGAGCGGTACGGAGGGCAGCAAAACGACCGAATCACCTCGGCCAAATGCAAATGAGAATTGTATGCAACGACTAAAATCTCCCCCATGGTGTTCACATGGAATTGAAGCTAGCTGATGTCGTGACGCGCTACCCCGGCGCGAGCCGAAACGCGCTCGACGGCGTGACGCTGACCCTGCAAGACGGCCAGATCGGCGCACTGATAGGCCCAAGCGGCTGCGGCAAAACCACGCTTTTGCGCGCGGTGGCGGGCTTGGAGCGGGTGCGCCAGGGCGAAATCGCTTTGGGCAACACCACCGTCAGCAGCGCGAGCACCCACGTGCAACCCGAGCGACGCCAAGTGGGCATGGTGTTTCAGGACTACGCCCTCTTCCCGCACCTGAGCGTGGCGCGCAACATCGCGTTTGGCCTCCACCGCACAGCGAAGGCCGACAGCACCCGCCGCGTGGCCGAGCTGCTGGAACTCGTGGGCCTTGGCCACTTGGGCGAACGCATGCCGCACGAGCTCTCGGGCGGGCAGCAGCAGCGCGTGGCGCTCGCCCGCGCACTCGCGCCCCAACCCCAGCTTTTGCTGCTTGATGAACCCTTTTCCAATCTGGATGTGGACATGCGCGAGCGCTTGGCCCAGGAAGTGCGCAATATCTTGAAAGCCGAGCGCTGCACCGCGCTTTTGGTGACGCATGACCAGCTGGAAGCCTTTGCAGTGGCCGACCACATCGGCGTGATGCAGCACGGCCAATTGCACCAGTGGGCCGATGCCTACACGCTCTATCACCGCCCGGCCACCCGGTTTGTGGCCGATTTCGTGGGCCACGGCGTGTTCATGCCTGCAACAGTGGCGCTGCACCATGAAAACGGCATGGACCACAAGCACGTGGTCACGCCACTGGGCGAGCTGCACGACATCGATCCAGAACTCTTGCAAGGCCTGCCGCTTGGCGAGCGCGATTTGCTGCTCAGAGCCGACGACATCGTTCACGACGACGCAGCGCCCACCCAAGCGCGCATCGTGCGCAAAGCCTTTCGCGGCAGCGAATTCCTCTACACGCTCCAGATCGCTGGCGGCCACGAAGTGCTGGCCCATGTGCCCAGCCACCACGACCACCAGGTGGGCGAATCCATCGGCATTCGCGCCGAAGTGGATCATGTGGTGACCTTTGCGCGGGGGTGAAGCGATGCGCAGGGTCAAACCAATCGCTATTTTTTATATAGCATTACGTGTAATAAATACTTGGACAGAGGTGGTATTTGATCAAAAATAGTGCGATGGAGAGCCGTTTGGGTGGCACAGTG
>JAAFHN010000272.1 GCA_013298415.1 Comamonadaceae bacterium | reverse complement strand
GTGTAGATGCCATCTACATCGGTGTAAATCAAGCACTCGTCTGCCTTGAGCGCGGCAGCGATGGCCACAGCCGAAGTATCAGAGCCGCCACGTCCGAGCGTGGTGATGTTGCCCTCCGCATCCACGCCTTGAAAGCCCGTGACGATCACGACTTTGCCCGCATTCAAGTCGGTGCGGATGCGGGCATCGTCGATGCTCTCGATGCGGGCCTTGGTGTAGGCATTGCTGGTTTTGATGGGCACTTGCCAGCCGGCATAGCTCACCGCTTGCAAACCCTCGGCCTGGATCGCGATGCTGAGCAAGCCCACGCTGACTTGCTCGCCGGTGGATGCGAGCATGTCAAGCTCGCGCTCGTAGGCGGCAGTGGTGCTGGCGGGTGCGAGTTCTTTGGCAAGACCCAGCAGGCGATTGGTCTCGCCGCTCATGGCGCTTGGCACAACCACGATGTGGTAGCCCGAGCGCACCCACTTGGCCACCCGCTTGGCAACCTGGCGAATGCGCTCGGTGCTGCCCATCGAGGTGCCACCGTATTTGTGAACGATCAATTTCATGGTTCAAGGGAAATCAAGCGCCGCCGCTTACTGAAGGCCGATGAGCCACGAAGCAAGCCGCGCAACCCCGGCCACAAGCAGGTTCGCTGCCCAGACGCGGGAAAACCCTCAATTATGCCGGGTGACCTGGGCATTTCTGTCACACCGCCTCTTGCTAGCACAGCCAGAATCGAAGCCGACCCAATTCTCAAACCCGAAAACCCCTATGCGCATCCCCGACTGGACTCCTGAACTCAAAGCTCAACCGACCGACCTCGTGGAGGCCATCTTGGCGCGGCGGGGTGGGCAGCTCATCAACTTGGACAAAGCGCTGCTCTGGAGTGAGCCTTTGGCGCGCGGATGGAATGTGTATTTGAAGGCTGTGCGCAGCGAGCTGCCCACAGATCGGCGCTTGCGTGAGCTGGCGATTTGCACGGTGGCGCTGCTCACCGGGGCGAGCTATGAATACCACCACCACGCACCCGATTTTTTGGTCTTTGGTGGCACGCAGGTGCAGCTGGATGCTTTGCAAGCCTTGCTGAAAGACGCCGACTCCGCAGCGGCAGGCGGACTAACGGCCATCGAACTCGCCGTGATCGACTACGCCCGCGAGATGACGGTGAATGTGGTCGTGAGCAAGGCTTGTTTTGCCGAGTTGGAAGCCCACTTTGACACGACCCAAATCGTGGAGCTCACCGCTGCAATCGCCACCTACAACATGGTGGCGCGCTTCCTGATGGCGCTGGAGGTGTCGAAAGAGATTTGAGGCAAGGCCTCAATCTGCCTTGATCCCGTTGTCTTTCACCACTTTGCTCCAGATTTCCATTTGGCGCTCGATGAAGGCGGCGGAGGCTTGGGGGGTGCTGGCGAGCACGTCGATGCCTTGGGCATCGAGCTTTTTCGCCACATCGGGCGAGCGCAGCACTTTTACCAGCTCTTCGTGCATGCGCTTGCTGATCTCGGGCGGGGTTTTGGCAGGCGCGAGCACAGCCCACCATGCAGGCGCTTCAAAGCCCGCGAAGCCGCTTTCGGCCAGCGTGGGCACATCGGGCAGATCGGGTGAGCGCTTGGCGGTCGTCACGGCCAGCGGCCGCAGGCGCTTGCTGTCCACATGGGGCTTGGTGAGGAACACCGAGCCAATCGTGAGCGGCACGTGGCCAGCCACTGCATCTTGCATCAAGGGGCCACCGCCGCGATAGGGCACATGCTGCCAGTCGATACCACCGCTTTTGCCCACCAGCGACATCGCCAAATGCCCAAGGCTGCCGGAGCCAATCGAGCCGTAGTTCACCGCCTTTTTGGCTTTGGAGGCGGCCACCACGTCGGCGAATGTTTTGTATTCAGATGCGGCGTTGGTGGCCAAGACCATCGGCGAGGTGCCCACGATGGTGAGGCAGCAGATCGCGGCGCGTGTCAAACGGCAAATTGGGGATCAAGCTGGGGTTCACGGCGTGCGTGTCGAACACCACGGCGAAGGTGTAGCCATCTGCGGGCGCTGCTGCCACAAAGGCGGTGCCAATGGAGCCAGATGCGCCGCCTTTGTTTTCCACGATCACCGTTTGGCCAAGCGCCGTTTGCAGCGGCACCTGGATGATGCGCGCCACTTGATCCACCGAGCCGCCGGGCGGGAACACCGCAACCAGCTTGATCGGCTGGCGCGCGGGCCAGGCACCCGACGCGGGGGCGGGGGCTGGAGGTGTGGTTTGCGCCTGCAAGCCGCTCGTGGCACCCGCGCAGAGCAAGGCGGCAGACAGGGCCAATGCGGCGCGGCGAAGGCGATGGGTGGATGGTTCGGTCACGGTAGCTCCAAGGCAAAAAAGGGGGCGGTGAGGCTTTGCTCATCATCGGGCGAAGGGGCCGCACACGCTGTCGGCAAGCATCCGCGCAAACCCTGAGCCGATGGGAGTGCGGAACGCGCAGCGGGCGGGACTGCGGCGATGCCTAAAATCAAGCCATCGCTCAACTGGAGGCCACATGGTCATTGAAACAAGTCGTTCGGGTGGGGTCATCATCGTGACCGTAATTGGCCGGGTGGACAGCGTGACTGCGCCCAAGCTGCAAACCGTGATGGACGGCGTGGTGGCGCAAGGCGAGCGGCGCATCGCGGTGGATTTGAAGGAGATGGAGTTCATCAGCTCCGCTGGCCTGCGCATCCTTTTGATGACGGCCAAGCAAATGAAAACGCTCAACGGCAAGCTGGCCTTCGGCGGCGCATCGGCGGCTGTGCTCAGCCTGCTGAAAATGAGCGGCTTTTTGGCGATGCTCACCGTGAAGCCCACGCTGGCCGAGGCGGTGGCGGCGGCTTGACAGTCGGCAGCTGACAGCCGACAGCAGGTAACGCGAAAAACGCAAAAAGGGCGCGGAAAGCGCGGAAAGACAGCCGTTTGTGTGCTGTTACGGCCTGCGGATGTAGGCGAGGGCTGCGCCTTCGAGGCGCACTTCGCCTGAGCCTACTTTCATCGCGATTTGGTGGCCGCGCGTTTGGCAGGCTTGAATTTGCTTTTGCAGTTCGGCGAGCTGAACGGTGCTGGCTTGGGTTTTGTGGTGTTTTGCCAGCCAGTGGCGCAGGGCGTTGGCTTGGCGGTCTTCGCTGAGGGAACGCAGGGCCTGCACACGCGGCGGGATGCCGGTGGCTTGCAGGTCGATTTCGGCCAACTCGTCCAGCAGGCGCTGGGCTTGAGCTGCGTGTTGCGCGCTGCGAGCAGCCAGGCCTGAAAAGCCTGGGAGTGCGGCTTCTAGCGCGGGCAGGGCCTGGTTTCGGATGCGATTGCGGGTGTACGCGGCGCTGGCGTTGCTGGGGTCTTCGATCCAGTGGACACCGTGGCTTTGCAGCCAGGCCACGATTTCGCTGCGGCGAACGCCGAGCAGCGGCCGATGCAGTACCAAGCCATCGCGCTCGGCCCCTCAAGCCTGCGCCCCGGCTGAGCGCAAGCAGCACCGTTTCGGCTTGATCGTCGGCATGCTGCGCCAGCGCGACGTGGTTGAAAGGTTGGGGGGTTACTACTGTTTTTGTAGCATCAAATGATGTAAATACCTGGACAGAGGTGGTATTTCCCTTCAAATTCAGGCTTTCGGTGTCAAAAACGCCCTCCCCAAGCCCTTTTTGGCTGAGTTCAGCCATGCCAACGATGGCCTGCCACCTTGCGCGGCGGGCTGCGTCCTCAGGGCTTTGGCCGGGCTGTGCGTGGGCGTTCACCCTGGCCACCATCAAAGGCACTCGCAGGTTGCCGCATTGGGCGATGCAGTGCGCTTCAAACTCAGCGGCTGCCGCCTGCAAGCCGTGATTCACATGCAGCGCAATCACCTGCCCCGGCCAGCGCTGGGCAGCAGCCACGAGCAACGCCGTGGAGTCCGCGCCGCCGCTGTAGGCCACCGCCAGTGGGAGCTGCGGCGCGAAGTCTGCGGGCAGCAGTTCAGCAGCCACAGCCTACTTTCTGGCCCCAGCGTGCATGCAAATGGCAGCGGCTGCGGCCACGTTGAGCGACTCTTCACCGCCGGGCTGGGCGATGCGGATGTGCTGGGTGGCTTGGCTTTGGGCCTGTGCGCTCAAGCCTTCGCCTTCGTTGCCCATCAGCCAAGCATGCGGCCACGGCAGCTGCGCAGTGTGCAAGTGCTCACCTTGGTGGGAGCTGGTGGCAAGCCTTGGCATGTGGAGCTTGGAAATGTCGTTGACGGCCACGCCTTCGTGCAGCTTCAGGCCAAAGTGTGCGCCCATGCCCGCGCGCAGCACTTTGGGGCTCCAGAGCGCGGCCGTGCCTTCGGTGGCCAACACTTGGGCGTAGCCAAAGGCGGCAGCGCAGCGCAGCATGGTGCCCACGTTGCCCGCGTCTTGAACGCGGTCCAGCACGAGGGTGGCGGCCAGCGGGTCAAGCTCAGCGGGGGAGGCGGAAGAGGAAGAGGAAGGCAGCGGCAGGCAGCAGGCAAGGCTTGCGCGGTCGTCTTGGCTGCACAGCTGAGCCATCAGCGCATCGGCCAGCAGCAGGCAGGGTTGAGCGTTCACTGCGTTTTTGATAGCAATGAATGATGATTTCACCTGGACAGAGGCGTAAAAAGCCTCTGAAATCACCCACAGTGAGGGCTGCAAGCCCCTTTTGAGCGCGGCGAGGCACAAGTGATCGCCT
>JAAFHN010000085.1 GCA_013298415.1 Comamonadaceae bacterium | reverse complement strand
GCCTATGTGGACCTCGGCCAAATCGCGCCGCCCTTTGTTGCGGCCAAGCAAACCGGCTGGTACCTCTCCGCTCAAGCCGCGTTTTGAACCCCATCCCAAGAGCATTCCCCATGAACCATCCATTTCGCATGAAACACAGTTTTGCCTGCTTGGCCCTCGCATCTGCCTTTGCGCTGCCTGCCTTCGCCCAATCCACGCCCGCGTTTGAGGCCTTCGGTGCCAAGCCCGGCCTGATGAAGCTCAACACCGATTTCGCGGCTCGCTTGAAAGCCGACAAACGCTTGGCCGAAGCCTTCAAAGACACGAACCTGACGCGCCTGGCCGAGCAGCTCACCGAGCAGTTTTGCCAAGTGCTGGGCGGACCCTGCGCTTACAAGGGTGCCGACATGAAAACGCTGCACAGCAACATGGACATCACCACGGGCCAATTCAATGCCTTGGTGGAGGTGTTGCAAGAGGCAATGGCGGCGCAAGGCGTGCCGTTTTCAGCGCAAAACACCCTGCTCGCAAAGCTCGCGCCGATGCATCGCGACATCATCAACAAATAGGAACAACAACCCATGCGCAACTCATTCATCGGCGCGCTCTGCCTGGGCACGTGGCTGTGCGCGCAAGCTGCAAGCGTGCAATTCGCGGTAGTAGACGCAGAGGGCAAGCCTGTGCAAGACGCGGTTGTGACGCTCACGCCCGCCAACCCCGGCAAGCCCACACGAAGCCTGCCCAAGCAGCTGAGCATCGCCAACGAAAAGATGCAATTTGTACCCTCTGTCAGCATCTTGGCCACAGGCGGTGTGCTCAAGTTCAGCAACCTCGATCCCTACGATCACCACATTCGCGGCAGCGCGGCGGGGGCCAAGGCCTTCGCCGCAGCTGGCAGCGGCGAAGCAGGCGGATTCGAGCTGCGCATGGACGGCCGCGTGGGTGCAAATCCACCGAAGGTGTACGACGTGCCCGAACCCAAACCAGGCGTGGTGCTGCTCGGCTGCCACATGCACAGCAGCATGCGCGGACATGTGATCGTGAGCGATTCGCCGTGGACGGCGAAGACCGACGCGCAAGGACGGGTGCAGTTTGACGATGCTCCCGATGGCGCTTTCAAGGCAACCGTGTGGCATGCAGAGCAATGGGTGGAATTGCCCGCGCAAGACCACGCGGCCCGCGCCACACACACCAGCGCTCAGCCCTTGAAAGTGGACTTCAAGCTGCAAGTGGTGCCCCGCAAGCGCAGGGGCTGAGGCTGAGCGCCAGCCGCACTACCATTGCCGCATGCATCGCCATGGCATTTGCAAATCCTCCTCAGCCGCAGCCTGTGCGCACCACGGCTCGTGCCCGCATGACAAGCGCTGCTGACCAAAGCCTTCGCGCTGAAGCTGCGCTGCTGGCGCGCGATGAGCGTTGGTCATCGGCCCTGAGCTTGTGTGCGCAAGGTGGCGCGGCGGCGCAATCGGCATTTGAGCTTTTCTACGACGAGTCTGCAACGCTCGCACTCAGCTTGGCCAAGCGCGTGGCAGGCCCCGCGTTTGCAGAAGATGTGCTCTCAGAAAGCTACCTGCAAGCCTGGCGGCAGGTGGGCCAATTCGATCCCAATCGAGGCCGCCCGAGCACTTGGCTGCTCACCATCGTGCGCAGCCGCGCACTCGACAGGCTAAGGGCGGAAAATCTGCGTCGCACCGAAAGCCTGGATGTGGAGGACGATGAAGCCCACCCCCGGGCTCAGGAACCCATTGACACCCATCCTGGCCCGGAAGCCTTGCTTCAAGGCCAACAACAGCACACCCGCTTGCATCGGGCACTGGCCGATCTGTCGGCCAACGAGCGCTGGGTGCTGTCTCTCGCTTATTACAAAGACATGAGCCACTCCGAAATCGCAGACCACACGGCCCTGCCGCTCGGTACCGTGAAGTCACTGGCCTCACGCGGCGTGCAAAAGCTGCGCGTGGCGATGAGCGCCATGCTTTAACCCAAAAACCGCCTCAGTCGCCCGTTTTCATGCCCGCTGCCACCACCCCCCCCATACCCGATCCATCGCGCGAAGAAGTCGCCCTGCCGAGCGACGTGCGCCATGCCCTGCTCGCGCAAGAGGCGGTATCGGCCTTGAGCCAAAACCCGAGCGCGCAAGAGGCTGAGCAGATTGCCCGCGCCAAGGCCAAGCTGCGCCAAGCACTTGGCGCAGAGCGGCCGCTGAGGCTGACCAGCGCTGCCGACGAAGGCCGCTGGCGCGCCATGCTGCCGGGCGTGATGCGCAAAACGCTCACACGCCAAGGCGACGATGTTTCTGTGCTGCTCAAAATGGAAGCTGGCAGCATGCTGCCGGGCCATTGGCACCTGGCCGATGAGCACTGCGTGGTGATTTCAGGGCGTCTGCGTTTGGCTGGCACCGATGTGGTGATTGAGGCTGGCGGCTTCCACTGGGTTGCGCAACACACCCAGCACGAAGCCATCGTGGCCGAGGAAGACAGCTTGGTCTACCTGCGCGGCGCGCTGGATGTGCACTGAACCCCTGCTCCGGTCGGCCTGACCCACTCCGTTCGGGCTGAGCTTGTCGAAGCCCTGGACCGAGCCCTTCGACAGGCTCAGGGCGAACGGCTGGTTGTGTCTGAGCAACCGCGTCAAGCCCCTATGAAGCAGATCCAGCCCACCAAGCCTTGGCAGCCTCCAAATCCGCCGCAATGCCGTGCTGCAGAGCCTCTAGCGACTCGTACTTCAGCTCGTCGTGCAGCTTGTGCAGCAGCTCCACGCTGACGCATTGGCCGTAGCCTGCATCAGCGCCCAAGCCTGCAGGCCAATCGAACACATGCGTCTCTAGCAGCACACGGCCCGCGTCTTCCACCGTGGGCCGCACGCCAAAGCTCGCCACGCCTTGCAGCGGCGCATCGCTGAGGCCACTCACGCGCACCACAAAAATGCCGCTGGCCGCAGGCTTGGCGTGGTCAAAGCGCAGGTTCAGCGTACGAAAGCCAAGCGTGCGACCCAACTTTTGCCCATGTACCACATGCCCGCTGATCGCATACGGCCTGCCGAGCAACGAGGCGGCAAGGCTCATGTCGCCCTTGGCCAGCGCATCGCGTACGGCGGAGCTAGACACGCGCAGACCATGCACCTCGTAGCTCATCATGCGCGCCACATCGAAGCCCGCCGCCGCCCCAGCAGCATCCAGCATTGCGTAGTCGCCCGCGCGCTTGGCACCGAAGCGAAAGTCATCGCCCACCAGCACGTAGCGCGCACCCATGCCGTGCACCAGCACGTCGTCGATGAAAGCCTGAGGCGATTGCCCCGCAAAGGCCGCTGAAAAGGGCAGCACCGCCACCTGATCCACGCCGCAGCGGGCCAGCTCGCCCAGCTTGTCGCGCAGGGTGGCAATGCGCGCTGGGGCGAGTTCTGGCTTTTTGGCGAGCGTGGCAAAGAAGTCTCTCGGATGGGGCTCAAAGGTCATCACGACCGCTGGCACGCCTCGGTGTTTGGCTTCGTTTTTCAAGAGCGCCAGCATCGCTTGATGGCCACGGTGAACGCCGTCGAAATTGCCTAAGGTGAGCGCGCAGCCCCTGGCTTGGAAGCCCGCAATCTCTGGTCGGCGATGGCCTCGAAACACTTGCATTTCAGATTAGCTTTTCAAAAAACATAGCACTACACATAACAAATACCTGGACAGTGGGGCAGTTTTACATCAAATCGTCACATCAAGCCCCATCAAACGGGTTTATCATGCATCAAGCCGAAGCTTGGAGGGATGCACACCTTCCAGCGGATCGGCCCACGAGATTTCGTTTGCATCCACCCTCAATGTGAAGGAGTTGGTTTGTGAGTTTGAAGGTTCTCAAATTGTCGGCCCAAGGGCTGCCGCAAAGCTGGATCAGCTTGGAGCATGCCGTGCTGCACTACGCCAGCGGCGAAGTGCGCTGGGAAGCGGGCGCGCAAGTCGCGCTCTTTCGCGGCGGCACCAATGCCATCACTGGCTTGGTGAGCGAAATCCGCGTCAACAGCATCATCGGCACCAAGGGCGTGCCCAACATCAACCCCTTTGACCTGCGCCCCGGCCTCACCAACGAAAAGCTCTTTTCGCGCGACCGCAACATCTGCGCCTACTGCGGCGACCATTTTCACGAGCACGATCTCACGCGAGAACACATCATCCCGTTCGCCCAAAACGGCCGAGACCATTGGATGAACGTGGTGACTGCCTGCAAAAGCTGCAACCACAAAAAAGCCAACCGCACCCCCGAGCAAGCCCGCATGCCGCTGCTCTACACGCCCTACATCCCGAGCCTCTGGGAAGACTTCATCCTCAGAAACCGCCGAATCCTGGCCGATCAGATGGAATTCCTCATGGCCCATCTGCCCAGGCATTCGCGGCTTTACGCCTGAGGGAGCTTGGGCATGCGGCGCTTGATCAGGGTAGTTTTGTACGGCTTCGCAATTGTTTTGCCCATCGTCACAGACACGGAGATCTGGGCCAAGATCTGCTTATTTGTGCTCTTCATGTCAGCCAGCTTGCTCTTTGTGCCACCCGCAGGGTTATCGAGTGATGGCAATGAAGGCCGCTGGCCATTTTTTCGGCGCAGGACGCGCGGCCAGTCACATCGCCAATAGCTGGCCGATGGCCCGCCCCCCAGCGCTTCAAGCAACCGCGCACGGCCTCGGCCACCACATCCGCTGCCACCGCGCAAATCCCGGCCACGTTCGAGGTTTCGCTTGAAGTGCTGGTTGCCACGCAAAAGAGCGTACCCCCATCTCTCGGCGTCTGCACCAGATGATTGGCCCGTGCTGGGCCGTCCTGGTTGCATTGGAAGCATTGAGCGATTGATTTGCCTTCAGCTTTGCTGTTTTGCTGTTTTGCTGTTTTGCTGTTTTGCTGTTTTGCTGAGCTTTGTACCGAAGTTTGCTAATGAAAGCTCAAAGCCACCGAACTTGCGCCGGGCGGCAGGCGCTCAAACACAATGGCGGCGCGGAAGGCGTCGATGGGTTTGATGCGGGTCTTGATGTCGGCGGGCTTCGTGCGGACTCGAACGGTGGTGCCCCGCGCGGGCAGGCTCACGTGCACGCTCAAGCCCTCCACGGCAGCGCCACTCGCATTGTTGAGATCCACATTCAGTTGCCCGGCCCGCCACACTTCCTCAACCCGCACCGCAGCCCGGCGACGCCACCAGAGCGTGATTTCATCCCCGCGCGCAACCCAGAGCTGGCTTTTGTGGCCGCCAACCCGCTTCATGTACTCGGGCATGGCGCGGTGCATCAGTGCGCCTTCAGTGTAGAACTGCGAATGCACCGACAGCAGTGAAAAAGACCCGCTTTTGACAGCCAGCTCCAGGTCATAAAACAAGATCTCTTGGGCCTGCGCCACATTCAGGCGCATGCGGGTGAAGTTGATGTCATCCTTCTGCGTACGAGGCAGATTCACGAGGGCAACGCTGGGGGGTAAGCCAGGCTCGGAGGGGGAAAAAAACGGCAAGCGATCCTCGTTCGCACTTTCATCCGCCGCGTGGTGGAGGATGCCGTGCTTGCGCAGCAATATCTCCGTGTTGCGGTCGTAAGACTCGGTGGGTGCCCGAAATCCCGTGGCCTCCTTGGCGCGGTCGCCCAAGATGCCCTCCATCTGCTTTTTCATGAAGAGAATTCGCAATTCTTGCTCGGCCACGGGGTCCCCTTTGAAGCCGAAATGCACATCGGCGTGGTAGGCGATTTCGTGCCCCCGCTTGATCAAGTCGCGCACCACCTCAGGCACGCGAACCGCTTCCGATGTGAGGCTGTAGAAGGTGCCACGAAAGCCCTCGCTTTCCAAGTGATTGGCGAAATTGGGAGCGGAGAAGTATTTGTCTTCCGTGTCCATTTCGATCAAATGCCCCGCCACGTGCCCGTGCGGCCAGGCGGCTTTGTAGGCGTGGGGCTGACGCAAAAGCCAGCCGAGGGTCGCGTCAAACACCAGACGGGCATCCGGCCACTTGCCCCAGTGATGATCGGGCAAGGAGATGTAGGCGATTCGGCTCTTGCCCACTTCGTCATAGGCCATGGCCGCATGCGGCTGCAAATCCATGGTGCGCGACCAATCCATGATCACACCGGCCTCGTGCTTCGCACTGATGCGCAGGGTGTTGTCGCGGGGGTTGCCAATGCCCATGCGACGCATTGCGGGAATCGGCCAAGTCAGCGGCCCATCTCCAAAGGGCATGAAAAAACTGTCGTCGCTGTCCGGAAAAAAGCCGTGCGTCTTGACGCGAAAAACCCGCTCCAAGAAGGCCGGCCCGACAGACTTGCCGCTGCCGTCAAAGTAGCCCACCATGCCTGTGCCCAGCAGACTGCCGCCCTGCGCCACAAAGCGCTCTATCGCACCGCGCTCCTGAGCGTCCAACGCGATCGTGCTGGGCAGGATCAGCACACCACCGCCTTTGGCTCGATTGGTGACCAATTGGTCTCGCGTGAGCTGCTGTACTTGCTTGCCGTAACGATCCAGCACGTCTGGCCAGCGCCTAACGACGTGCGAGTAGCCCACGCCCAGCGACTTGTAGTGCTGCTCGGTGGTCGGGCTGTAGTAAATGTGAATCTTGTCATCGTCTCCCACCTCCGCCCGCGCGTTCGATGCGACAAAGGCCGCACCCAGCAGCAGCGACAGCGCAACCCAAGTCGGAGCGGGCAGCGGCAGCTTTCGCAGGAACCAAAGCCAAATTTGCGCCACGTTCACTCCTTGCGAATAGCCAGAAGCCATTTGTACTCACCTGCTTTGGGGGAAAGCCACTCCAGTGCCACGCGGCCGGGGCTCACCGTGCGGACCACAGGCAATGAGGTGCTTGTGCCTTCCTGAGCCGAACGGACATCCAAACGACTGGATCGATCCGGCAAATCCACCCAGAGGGTGAGCGGCATCTGCAAGTTCACGTCAGCCGCAACCTGGGCTGTCACTGCCAAGCCCTGAGCGTGGGGTGCGACCTGCACACTCACTTTGCTGCGCTCTCGCCACCAGTGGGCAATCTCCCCAGCGCTTGCAATCCAGGTGGTGGTTCGCCAGTCCCGAATCCTGTTCAACACCGCCTGTTGCTGTTCCGGCAACAAGAGCGACTGCGTGGGCATGCGCACCATGGCCAAGGCACCCGTGCGCATGCTCACGTCGTAAGCCGCAAGGTAGTTGTCCAAGCCGTTGTCGGCGTCTTCATCCACAGATTCCTCTGGCCCGTTCAGAGTGCGCGGGAACACCACGGTGGTGGTGTGCGCAACGGGCCGAAGCATGCTGCCCAGCTGAACAGATGGCGCAGCCGGGGGTACCGTGGCAGCAGGTGCGTTGGCGGCGCTCGCGCGGCTGGCCGTCACATCGCGAGCTTGACTCGCACTGCGCGTACGGCTGGCACCCGTTGTTGCACCAGTTGTGGCAGCCGCAGTGGCAACGGCAGGTGTATTCGGCGCTGGCGGGCTAGCTGTCGGCGTCGCCTTGCCGCTTGCAGTCAGCGTGGCGGTGGCAGAGAAAGCAGCGGAGACTGTGACGACAATGGCATCCATCTCCTCGGGTGACCGCGTCACCAAAATTGGCAGCTGCGCCTCGCTCACCTCGGTGAATCCGCTGTAGCTGTCAAAGCCATGGCGGCGCAGCAGTTGCAGTGTGTTCGCGTCGTAGCCGTCAATCGGGGTGGTGAAGCTCGCACGTTCAGGAAGGTTGATGCCGGCGAGTGACAGCTTGCGCACCATGGTCGCGAGGCGCGCGGCCTGTTTGGCCAGCGGCTGACCGCGAAACGGCTCGAAGGCGTCACCAAAATAGGCCAGTTCATGCCCTTGATCGGTGACTTGCTTGATGAAATTCGCTGCCTTGGCTGCGTTTTCAGCGTGCACGTAGGCCGTGGCGCGCCCACCCATGGCCGTGATGGCCTTGGTCGCGGTGACATCTGCCGCCGAAACCTGCTCAGCAGCCTGCAGCGCGAAAAGCGTAGCGCTGCGGTATGGAGAGGGCCATGCGCCCAAGTAGGCCTGAGGCTTACGCTGCAACCAGGCCAGCACGTCCTCGGTCACGATCTTCATCATTTTGGGATCCGAACGAATCCAGTTTTGCTCTGGATAGCCCAAGTTCACCACCCGCGACACCTGGCCAGAGGCCATGGTCCGTTCGTTCGAGTGAATGAGTCCTGATGGTTGTTTCGCAAAAACGTTGCGCGACCAGCTCAGGATCTGTGCCGACTCGTTTTTGTGCGCAAACCGCAGCGGCCACTGGTTTTCAACTCGTTCTAACCAGACCCGCGTGCCCGCTGGCAGGCTGTGGGTGACCGGTGAGTCGCCGTAGAGCACCATGTAAGTCACTTCTTTGTCTTCCCGGCTTGTGCCGAGCACTTCGACATCGAGCACGTCGCGCATGAAGTCGTACCCCAGGAGCTTGCCGTCCACGCCGTGCGTGCCCACCATCCAGGTGGAAAGTACGGCGCCGCCGCGCTCGCGCCAGCGCAGCACCGCCTGTTTCTCTTCGGTACTCATCACGGTGGTCGATGCAAGGATCAAGAGCCCATCACCAGGAATCTGATCGAGTTGCGCCACTGTAGAAATCCGCGCGTGGGGTCGTGCGGTATCGCGCAGGTAGTACTCCCATATCCGCAAGCCCGTGGTGGGATCTGCGCCCAGCCTCATGAGCTGCGCTTGCGAGGATGTGGACTCCCAGAGCCAAAACTTCACGTCGCTCATGCGAGACAGGTCAAACGGCAAGTCGCGGTCTGTTAAGTCGCGCAGGCGCCTGCGGGCGGGCCGAGCCTCATTGCCGGCACTTTGAACTGCAGGCACGCCAGAGGGCGGCGCACGAACCGCTATCCCCGGCGCCGACTCAGGCGGTGGCGGGGCAGTTGGGCTGGCGCAAGCAGCCAACAACCAAGCG
>JAAFHN010000276.1 GCA_013298415.1 Comamonadaceae bacterium | reverse complement strand
CACGCCCGCGAACAAAGCGCTCTTTGCAGAACTGTCTAAGAACCCCGCGATTGCCGCCACGATGGAAAACGCGCGGCTTGGCACACCGATTCCGAACATTCCCGAGGTCGGTCGCTTCTGGCCGGCCGTGGATGCCGCGCTAGAAGCTGTCACCAATGGCCGCCAAAGCCCGAAAGACGCGCTGGATGGCGCCGCGGCCCGCATGCTGGCCACCAGCCGCTGAACCCGAGGAGCCACACCATGACTTCTCAAAAAGCAAAAGCGGCATCGCCCTGGAAGTGGCCCGTCGCAGGCATCTCCGCCGCCGCAGGCTTGTGGCTCGTGGTGC
Source organism: Comamonadaceae bacterium (assembly GCA_013298415.1). Classification (GTDB taxonomy): domain Bacteria; phylum Pseudomonadota; class Gammaproteobacteria; order Burkholderiales; family Burkholderiaceae_C; genus JAAFHN01. Next base: position 4,214 of record JAAFHN010000276.1, on the reverse strand, counting down.
GCATGCACCTGATGGGCGAGCCACTTTGGGCGCTTGCCGTGCTCTCGCTCTTGTGCGTGGGCTTCTACATTTACCTCTCCAGCAAAACGCTGGCTGCCCGCTACCTCTTTCCGGGCTTGGCAGCGATGGGCGTGTTTGTGCTCTTTCCGCTGCTGTACACAGTGCAGCTGTCCACCACCAACTTCTCAGCCAGCAATTTGCTGAGCTTTGAGCGCTCTCGGGCTTACCTCCTTGAGCAGCGCCTGCGGGATGAGGCCAAAACATTTGAGTACAGCTTGCATGCGCAAGGCGATCAACTCGTGCTCGCGCTGTCAGCCGAGTCTGAAACCGATCAAGCTGGCGCGGTGACCTTCGCTTCAGCACCATTTCCCAAGAGCCAAGCCGCCCAGAATGTCAAGGCAACGGCTGCGAGTGCCGCACCCGGCGCGGCGCTTGCGATGCGCGATGTGGTGGCCAATCGCGCCACGCTGCAGGGCTTGAGCATCGAGCTGCCTGACGGCACGCAACTGCGCTACGCAGGCCTGCGCCAATTCGCCGTGCTCACGCCGCTGTGGAAGCCACTCGATGGCGGCGGCGTGCAATCAACTGCCACCGGGAAAACCTACTCACCCAACGAAAAAACTGGCTTTTTTGAAACTGCCGAAGGTGAGCGATTGCAACCCGGCTTCACGGTTGGCATCGGCTTCAAAAACTACGCCAAACTGATTTTTGACGAAGCCATTCGCGGGCCGTTCTTCTCGATTTTTGTCTGGACGGTGACGTTCTCAGGTTTGACTGTGTTGCTTGCGGCCAGCCTGGGGACACTGCTCGCGGTGCTGCTGAATTGGGATGCCTTGAAAGGCCGCACCGTCTATCGCACCCTGCTGTTTTTGCCCTACGCCGTTCCGGGCTTCATCTCGATCTTGGTGTTCAAAGGCTTGTTCAACCAAAATTTTGGCGAGATCAACATGATTTTGAATGCCTTGTTTGGCATCAAACCATCATGGTTTGCCGACCCGATCCTTGCCAAGATCATGCTGTTGATCGTGAACGTGTGGCTGGGCTATGCCTACTTCATGCTGCTGTGCTCGGGTCTCTTGCAAAGCATCTCCAGCGACTTATACGAAGCCTCAGCACTTGCAGGTGCCGGGCCGCTCACCAATTTTTTCAAGATCACGGTGCCGCAGATCATCAAGCCGCTTTCGCCGCTTTTGATTTCGGCTTTTGCGTTCAACTTCAACAACTTTGTGTTGATCGCGCTGCTGACAGACGGCAGGCCAGACTTCTTGAACACGAAGATCCCGGCTGGCACGACGGACATTTTGGTGAGCTACACGTACCGCATCGCCTTCAAAGACGCGGGGGCAGACTTTGGCTTGGCGGCTGCGGTATCGGTGTTGATTTTTGCGATGGTGGCCGCGCTTGCGATTGTGCAATTGCGCATGTCTAAGAAGTCAAGCTAGGAGCACACACATGCCCATGGTTCGAGGCAAATCTGAGCGCTGGCGGGTTTGGGCGGCGCATGCGTTTTTGATCGTGCTGATCAGCTTCATGCTGTTTCCGCTGCTGGCGGTGCTCTCCATCTCGTTTAGGCCTGGTAACTTTTCTACGGGCTCATTGATCCCTGAGCAAATCAGCTTGGAGCATTGGAAGCTCGCCTTGGGTTTTTCCTACACCGATGCCAAGGGCAATGTGGTGCAGCCGCCGTTCCCTGTGCTGCTGTGGCTTTGGAATTCCGTGAAGATCGCTGCGATTTCGTCGGCACTCATCGTGCTGCTGTCCACCACTGCGGCTTACGCTTTTGCCCGGCTTCGCTTCAAGTTCAAAGACCAGCTGATCGCTGCGATGCTCGTGATTCACGTGTTTCCTGCCGCACTCACGCTGGTTGCGGTTTACGCGATTTTTGAAGGCATTGGCCGCTGGGTGCCTTGGCTGGGCATTGAGACACATGGCGGCTTGATCCTCGCCTACTTGGGCGGCACGGCCATGCACATCTTCACGATCAAAGGCTACTTCGACACCATCCCCGTGGAGATGGAAGAAAGCGCCAAGATCGACGGCGCAACGCATTGGCAGACCTTTCGCCGCGTGCTGCTGCCGATGGCAGTTCCAATTCTTGTGGTGACCTTTGTGCTGGCCTTCATCGGCATCATCATCGAATACCCCGTGGCTTCCATTTTGTTGCGCGAAGAGGCCAATCTCACGCTCGCAGTGGGCAGCAAGTTCTACCTCTACGAGCAAAAGTACCTGTGGGGTGACTTTGCAGCGGCGGCGGTGCTGAGCGGCTTGCCCATCACCTTGGTGTTTTTGCTCGCGCAAAAGTGGATCGTGTCTGGCCTCACCGCAGGCGGTGTCAAAGGATGAATGTGTTGAAAATCGCCACCGCGTGCGCGCTCGTAAGTCTTGGCTTCGCCGCCTCTGCCCAAACCTCCATGTACGCCAACACCTACGACAAAGCCGTGGCCGGCAAATACGAAGCGCGCGAAAAAGACTGGCGCAATGGGCCCGTGGTCTATCAAGTGCTGGTGGATCGCTTTGCGCCTTCGGCCAATTTGGAAGCCAAACGCCACCTCTACCCTGCGCCCAAAACGCTGAACGCATGGAATGTGCAGCCCAAGCGCGGCACCTACTCTGAGCAAGTGAAGGTGTGGACGCACGAAATCGATTTTTGGGGTGGCGATTTGGCGAGCACCGCCGCCAAGCTGGGCTACGTGCATGAGCTGGGCGCAGATGTGCTCTACCTCAACCCGATTCACCTGGGCTACACCAACCACAAGTACGACGCGCTGGATTACAAGGCCGTCAGCCCCGAATTTGGCACCCGCGACGACGTGAAAAAGCTGGCGGCTGAAACGAAAAAGCGCGGCATGAAGCTCGTGCTGGATGGCGTGTTCAATCATGTGGGCCGCCACAACCCCAAGTTCAAAGACGCGGAGGCCAACGCCAAAAGCCCGTATCGCGATTGGTTCTTGTTTGGCAAGCAGTACAAGGCGGGCTTTCGCGGCTGGTGGGATGTGGAAAACCTGCCTGAGCTGAACTTGGAAAACCCTGCCGTGCGCAAGTACGTGTGGGCCGCGCCCGATTCGGTGGTGCGCAGCTACTTGCGCGACGGCATCGACGGCTGGCGGCTCGATGTTGGCTTTGACATTGGCTTCAACTACCTGCACGAGCTCACCAAGGCCGCGCATGCCGAGAAGCCCGGCAGTTTGGTGGTGGGTGAGATTCCGAACTACCCTAAAGAGTGGTTTCCGAGCGTAGACGGCGTGATGCACTTTGGCTTGCGCAACCTGATGATCCGCACGGTGAACCGCGACCTCGATCCCTTGAGCTTTTCGCGCATGGTCAACCGCATGGTGAGCGATGCGAACTACGAGAACATTTTGAAAAGCTGGGTGTACCTCGACAACCACGACACCTTTCGCTTGGCGACCACCGTGCCCGATGCAAAAGCTCGGCGCTTGGCGCAAGTGCTCCAGTTCACGCTGCCCGGCGCGCCTAACCTTTACTACGGCACCGAAGTGGCGATGGAAGGCGGCGACGATCCCGAGCAGCGCGGCCCGATGGCCTGGGATCGCGTGGAAGCCAAGCACCCTGAGCTTGGCTGGGCCAAGCAATTGATTGCGCTCAGAAAAGCCAACCGTGCCTTGCGCGTGGGCGACTTCCGATTGGCAGAAGCCAGCGGCAGCGTGATTGCCTTTGAGCGCTACACCGATCGCGTGGCCGACAGCGCGCTGATCCTCGTGAACCCAAGCTTGCAAGAAGTGACGACCACGGTGATGGTGACCAACAGCAAGTGGATGGACGGCGTGAAGCTCATCGACCAGCTCGGCGGCGAAGACGCTTTCTACCAAAGCATGGTGACCACCGTGAAGCTGCCGCCGCAGACCGCCCGCATTTACAAACCCAAAACCACGCCGACCGAGGCGGGCTACACCAACTTCAAGCGGGTGCAGTAGTGGGCGCGCCGTGTGATTCACAGCGCCCGGATGTCAGTCCCCAGCCTGTTCGAATGTCAGCCCTCGGTCCGCTCGAAAGTCAGCCGCCAGTCCGTTCAAATGTCAGCCCCCAGACCGCTCGGATGTCAGCCCCCAGACCGTTCGGATGTTGACCCTCAGTCCGTTCGGGCTGAGCCTGTCGAAGCCCCTGGCGATGCCCAATGACCAAGCTCAGGGCGAACAGGTTTCTTCCTGAGGCATGGTCCCAATCAGGCAAATTGCCCCTCTGTCGACGTATTC
>JAAFHN010000203.1 GCA_013298415.1 Comamonadaceae bacterium | reverse complement strand
TTGGTTTGCGCGAGGGTGCCAACCGCCAGCGTGGGATTGCTCTTCAGCGCGTCGATGCCGGGCCCGCCGCTGGCTTTCAGCGCCGCGTCCGCGCGATCTAGGCCAGTTTTCGCCTGCGCCACTTGCTCAGCGAAAAACTTCCTCCTCGCTTGAGCCTCCGAGAGTGATAGCCGCTGAAGCACCTTGCTCAACTCTTCGACGTATCCGTTGGCCATGCTCGCGGCAAGCTTCGGATCGGTGTCTTCGACCGCGATGGTGATGATCCCATCTCGGCTGCTGCTGGCGATTTGCGAGAACGCTTCAAGCTGCACCCTTGCCTTAACCCTGAACTTGGCCTGGTACCTCTCTTGAAGCCCAAAACGGTCAACCATCGAATCCTGCACGCTTCGGGAACGAAGCAGGCTCACATATTGGTCGCCAGGATTCTTGATCGCGCCGCTTTGTGCCGCAACAGCGCCGAGCGAACCCAAAGAGGAAAGCAGCGCGGCTGCGGAAGACTGGCTGCTCTGAGCCGGAGGCATGATCCGCGTGATCGCCGTGTAGCGCGGCGCGATGAAGTAGGTCATGCCCAATGCGACCAGCCCAGTCAGAGCGGCGGAGCCGATGATCCATTTCCAGGCCGAGAGAAGCGGCAACACGAGATCCAACAGCGAAAGCTCACTTTGCTCTGGCGCAGCCGTGTTTGCATACCGAGTAGCTGCCGTCGAAGCCGCGTTGGGCGTGAGAGATGTGTCTGACATGCGATCAGTTGCGGATGGTTTTCAATGCGGCTGCGCCGAGGCCGAACTGGTAGAAGACTTGGGTGATGTCTTTTGCACCTCGAATGAACGCGGAATACGCAGTTTCGCGGTCTTCCAGCTCGGGCACAAAAACGGTGTCGCCTGGCATCAATATCTCATCCAAGGCGCGGCTTGCGAAAACCCAACCGGTGTTGCGCCTGGGCAAAACGGCTGTGCCGTCGGCACGCAAGACCACAGCGGACGCAACGTCTGCTGCTTTGCGGCGGCCGCTGCGATCCACCAAATCTGCGACCCGGATGCCTGGCCTCCAGAGCAGAGAGTTCTCGTTCACGACTGCGCCGAAGATGCCGACGAAGGCAGGCTGCGGCGGGACGACCACGACATCGCCGTCTTCCATGAGCAGTCTAGGCAAGACGGGGCTTGATGGGTCCAAATCCAGAGCCATGCGGCCAGAGGCGCGCAGCCGCTTCAGGTTCTCCACCCGCACCTGATCGGCTTGCAGCCCAGCCTGAACGACTTCGCTTTGCTCCTTGGACGTGACGTTTTGAAGCCGCGTCTGCGCTTCCGAAAGGATTTGCGACTCCACGCGCCGCACCAGCTTTTCCAGCGAGTCTTGCTGGGTCAAGCGCACCGACTCTCTGCGGAATTCGAGACCATACAAATAGGCCTGCGGCGTCAATCCACCGGCCCGTGCCAGCAAATCCGTCAAAGTCTCGTCCGCGCGCAGTTGATACTGTCCGGGTACTTTCACCTCGCCTTGAAGCGACACGATGCGCGTGCGCCGCCCTATCGGCACCCCTAGCTCGCCCAAGGTGTACAGGGTGATGACATCTCCAGGCTCAAGCTTCAGGTTCTGTCCGGCGTCTTTGCCCGTGATCGCCGCGCCCAAATTGAAGGTGAGCACTTCGCTACGCAGATCCGTTGGCCTGCGACGAATCACCTGGGCGTATTCCCAGTTGATATCGGACTTGAACTCCGCCGAACCCGAAACGATGCCCCCAGCGCGCCGCACGCCAGTGCCTTGTCGCTGCCAGTAGTTGTAGTACTCAATCAGCCATTGCGCGGAAGGGATGAGATCTTGGATCGTAGTGCCTGCGCGCCAAACAAACTTTCGGCTGCCGCCCAGCATTTGGCCGTTCAGCGTGACGGTGTTGTCCGTATCAGCCCCGCTTTCGCCGGGCTTGTACACCGTCACGATATCGCCAGGCTCGAGCGCCAGGTTCTCGGTCGCGTCTTTGCTCATCGCTTTGCGCAGGTTGAAGGCAATGAGCCGCGTGCGCAATTGGGCACGGTCCAAGCGCTGGATGGTGGCGTAATCCAGGTTCACTTCTTCTCGCGCCCAGTCTTGAGAGACCGCTCCTGAGTTAAGCGCCGCCCAGTAGCTGCCCGGGATCAATAGTCGGGAATCGTTGAGTAAATCGCTCACGCGCATCCCGGTTTGGAACCGGTAGCGCAGGGGAGCCGCGACATTGCCCTGGAGCGTGACAGCGCTGCCGATTTGCGGGCTGATGGGGAATACCGTGAGCATGTCACCCGCTTGCAGCTTAGTGGCCAAGCCCTTCTCATCAAGGGCGAGGTCCTCCACGTAGCGCGCGATTTCTCGCGCCGAGTTGATGCGCTCCAATTGAGCGCGCTGCGGTGCCGCCAACGCCGACATGCCCCCAGACAGCTGCAACACAGTGCCGATGCTTTCATTGGGTTTGAGCTCATAGATCGCCGGCGCATTGACAACGCCCATGATTGCCGCACGAGGCCCGGCGGGTGGGTAAAACAGCACATCACCCGCGCTGAGCTTGACATCAGGGCCAGCCTCACCAAACGCTAAAAAACGATACACGTCCAGAGTTGCAATGGTTTTTCCAGCGCGACGCAACTCGACTGCTCGCAGCCCGCCGAAGACGCTCGGCCCCCCCGTCTCAAACATGGCATTGACGAGGGAGGACAAGCTGCTGACAAAGTGTTTGCCGGGTCGGTGCGCTTGTCCGAGCGCGAATATCTCCACACTGCGCAGGCGCCCCATGGTGACCGTGACCTTGAAATTGCGATACACCTTGCCAATGTGCTCGCTGAGCACGGACTCCGAATTGGAGTAACTCACGCCCGCAAGCACAAGTGGACCGACCTTGGGAATGATGACGCGCCCGTTGCGATCAATGACGAGTTTTTGATCAAACTCCACTAAACCGGTGACCAACACCGAGAGCTCATCGCCTGGCCCCAAAACATAGTTGTCTGGGACCGGCATTGACTGTGTCGAGCCAAAAGACGCTTGGGAGAAAAGGTCATAACCATACAGCCGCAGGGATTGCCCATTCGATGCACGAACAAACTCTTGGAAATCTGTGGTGCGCCCATCCGCCTCCATCGCGCCGCGCGAGCTGGGTGCGCGCTCGTCCGTGTCTTTGCTCTCTGGCGCCTTGGCAGCTCGGCCGTCTGCTGGCCGGGTGTCTGCTGCGCGCCCATCTTGCGGGCGCTGGGCCATCGCCGAGACGGCCGTCGGCGCGGTTACACCGCGCAGTGCCTCCACAGTGCCGGCGGGAGAGGAGGCCGCATTGCGTGCACCGGGTACGGCTAAGCCTGAGCCCACCGCTGTGCCGAGGCCGGGGACATTGGGGTTGCCCTGCGCGAGCGCAACAGCGGTGCCGAGAGCCGCAAAAAGAACCACCAGCCCGCTCTGTGCGAAGCACCAATTTGTCTTGGCGAACAAGCTTCTCGCCAAACTCTTGCTCAGAAACATGAATCTTCCTCTGATTGGGGTACGCGCCCGTCTCCCGGTTAACCTTCGATCCTACCATTGCCAAGCTCGGCTGAGACCGCAAACTGGCACCGCTCGCAATCAGTTCCGCTGCCGCCCGACCTCGAACAAGCAAACCCCCGCAGCGACCGAGACATTCAAGCTTTCGACTGCCCCGGCCATCGGGATGCGGACGAGTTGGTCGCAGGATTTGGCAGTGAGTTGGCGCATGCCGGGGCCTTCGGCGCCTAGGACGATGGCGGTTGAGGCTTTGAAGTCCGCTTCGTAGAGCGATTTTTCGGCTTGCTCTGCGGTGCCGACGACCCAGATGTTGCGGTCTTTGAGCTGTTGCAGGGTGCGGGCGAGGTTGGTGACCATGAAGTAGGGCACGGTCTCAGCCGCACCGCTGGCCACTTTGGCGACGGTGGCGTTGATGCCGACTGCGTGGTCTTTGGGGGCAATCACGGCGTGGGCTCCGGCACCGTCGGCAACGCGCAGGCATGCGCCCAAGTTGTGTGGATCGGTCACGCCGTCCAGCACCAAGAGCAGCGCGGGGGTTTTGGCTTCTTCCAAGTCGTCCAGCAGCTCGTCCAGCGTTCGCGTGCCCTGCACTTCTTGCACTTTGGCGACCACCCCTTGGTGGCCGTGGCTGCCGCAGAGTTTGTAGAGGCTCACGCCATCGCGCTCGAAGGTACGGATGCTCGCCTCGGCACATCGAGCCAAAAATTGCTTCATGCGCGCATCGCGGCGCGTGGGATCCACATACAGCTCAACGACCGAGGCAGGCGATGTTTTGATGCGAACGCCAACCGCATGAAAGCCAAAGAGTGTTTTGAGTTGGGACATGCGCCGGATTATCCGGGGCGGGGCAGGGAGCAGTTGAACAGGAGGTCAGGAGACAAGGAAAGATTGCAAAAAGATAGCAAACAATGCCCATTTCACATGGACAGTGAATGGTTTTTCCTCCAAATTCTCTTTTTTCTTTCCATCCTGATCTCCTGAACTCCTGTGAAATCGATCTCCTAAGCCCTCAGTTCATCCGCCGCCACACGCCCGGCTTCGATGGTGATTTGCCTTTGGCAGTTGTTGGCGATTTGGCGGTCGTGGGTGACGAGGACTAGGGTGGTGCCCTGCTCTTGGTTCAGCTCAAACATGAGCTGCATCACGCGCTCGCCAGTGGCGAAATCCAGGCTGCCGGTGGGCTCGTCGGCCAAGAGCACTTGGGGTTTGACGACGAACGCCCGCGCCAAGGCCACCCGCTGTTGCTCGCCGCCGCTCATGAGCTTGGGCAAGTGGCCAAGCCGCTCGCCCAGGCCTACGCGTTGAAGCATGGCTTTGGCTTGATCCCTTGCACCTTTTGCGCCTTGAAGTTCCAGGGGCAGCATCACGTTTTCGAGCGCGGTGAGATTCGCCATGAGCTGGAAACTTTGGAACACAAAGCCCACGCGCTGGGCGCGGGCCACGGCGCGGTCGTCTTCCGAGAGGCCGAACAAATCCACGCCAGCGAGCATCACTTTGCCTCGTGAGGGCGTATCTAAGCCCGCGATGATCGACAAGAGCGTGCTTTTGCCCGAGCCGGACGCGCCCACAATGGCAAGCGTTTGCTGCGCGGGCACTGAGAAGTCGATGTCGCGCAAAATGTCCAGTGTGCCGGTGGCATCGGCCACCGATTTGTAAACATGCTCAACTTGGATGATGGATTCGTTACTCATGCAATCTCGTCGTGAATTTGCGCTGCACTTTAGCGCGCTGGGCTTGGGCATGGGTCTCCCGGGTTATGCGGTAGCTCAGGCCACAGCGCGCAAGCTGCTCGTGATTGGCGACTCACTGAGCGCGGAATACGGCTTGCAACGCGGCAAAGGCTGGGTGGCGCTGTTGGATGCCAAGCTGCAAGCCGAGAAAATGAACACCACCGTCGTCAACGGCTCGATCAGCGGCGACACCACCTCGGGCGGCCGCGCGCGGCTGCCTGCGCTCTTGGCACAGCACAAACCCACGCACGTGATCATCGAGCTGGGCGGCAACGACGCGCTGCGTGGCCTGCCAATGCAAAGCACCCGAGAAAATTTGAGCGCAATGGTGGACGCCAGCCTTGCGATTGGGGCCAAAGTGCTGCTTTTGGGCATGCAAATGCCGCCGA
>JAAFHN010000087.1 GCA_013298415.1 Comamonadaceae bacterium | reverse complement strand
ACGCGTGTTGCCAATGCTGTTCAAAAGAGACCGAAGCGCTGACCTAAGTACTGACCCCGGTACTTTGGAGCGCTGGGCTGGGTGCGGTCTTCCTCAGGAATTGTAGCGATGGGTCTGATTTTGAGCCTGGCGGCGGCGCTCGCGTACTCGGCGTTGGCCGCAGCGGCGTGGCGTGGGGCGGGCGCTGGCCCACGCCAGCAATGGGGCTTGGTGGCAGCCTGCGGACTGCATGCAGTCAGCTTGGCCTGGGCATTGTGGGGCGCCGCAGTGCCGCGCTTTGGCTTTGCGCCCGCGCTGTCGATGACGCTTTGTTTGGTCTTAGCCGTCTATGCGATCGAGCGCCAAGTGTTTCCAGCCATTGGCATGCGCTGGACCTTGTTTGTGCTGGCGGCCTCAGCCGTGTGCAGCGCCCAGCTCTACCCAGGCAAGCCGCATGTGCACACCGCAGGACTTTTGGCACTGCACTGGGTGTTGGGTTTGGCGGCCTACGGCATGTTTGCCGCAGCCTTGATGCACGCCTGGCTGATGCGCGAAGCCGAACGGCAACTTCGCGGCGCAACCGGCCAAAACCAAGGACTGCCTTTGCTCGGGCTAGAACGCTTGATGTTTCGCTTCATCGCAGTGGGTTTTGTACTTCTGAGCGCCACCTTGCTCGCAGGGATCGTCTTGGGATTGGAGGCTTGGCGCTGGGATCACAAAACTGTGTTTTCCTTGCTCGCGTGGCTGGTGTTTGCGATGCTCTTGATTGGGCGAAAACTGGCAGGTTGGCGAGGCCAGCGCGCAACGCGCATGGTGGTCACCGGTTCTGTGCTCTTGCTGCTGGCTTATGTGGGATCTCGTTTCGTTTTGGAAGTGGTGCTCAAGCGATGAAATGGTTGATGTCGATTCTTGTGGTGGTGCTCGGCTTCATGTGGTGGAAACACCAGCGTAAGGCGGATCAAGTAGGCAAGCGCGAAGACCAGGCCTCGCCTGACGAGAGAAAGCCAGCACACTCAAAATCCGCGGCCGCTGGTGGGGGCGCGGTTCAGATGCTCGCTTGCGCGCACTGCGGGCTGCACTTGCCAGGGCCAGACGCGGTGCCCAGGCTTGGACGCCCGTACTGCAGCGAAGCCCATGCCCAACTCGGCCCGAAATGAGCGACGCCCGGGCGGCTCCGAATCCCAAATGGCTGTTGGCTTCCAGCGCCAAATCGCACGCGCCCCCCAGCTCCGCGCGCCTGTGGCAGGTCCTTATGTCCACGCGGGTTGCGCTCGGCCTTGTGCTCGCCGTTGCCGCCGTGGTGCTGTCCATTTTTGGCGGCGCGTCAACCCCCCTCGCGGCGCTTTGCGTGGCGTATGCCTCGTACGCTGTCTACGAACGGGTGCGAGGGCAGGCACCTTCAAGCCTCGCCCAATTTGATCGGCACTGGCCGCGGAGCGTGGGCGTGGATGTGCTCATGTTTGCGGGCATCCATGGGGCGCAGATCGCGGGCCTGAATTACGCGTCGCTCTTCATCTTGCCGGTGCTCACGGCAGCGGTACTGGGATCGAGCCTGTTGTCGATGGCCACGGCGGCGGCGGCCTCCCTTTTTCTGTTGGCTGATGCTTGGTGGTTTACGACGGCGGCAGGCGACATGACGCCGCGTTTGGCGCAGGCGGGGCTCTTCGGCATGGGCTTTTTCGGTGTCGCGCTCACCGCTCATCCGCTGGCCCAGCGCTTGGCAGAAGAAGAGGCCTTGGCGAGGGCCAGTGAATCGGTGGCACGCATGCAAACCCTCGTGAATCAGCATGTAATTGAGGTGCTCAGCGATGGCGTGCTGATGGTGGATGCCAACGGCGTGGTGCACTCGCTCAACCCGGCTGCGCAGCGCATGCTGCAACCGCCGGGAAGGGCAGCGCGTTCAGCCCCGTTTGTGTTGGCTGGCGAGGCTTCTTGGCACGAACTGGCGCAACTCGCGGCCCAGAGCTTTGTTCAAGGCGAACAAACCACGGAGATCATGGTGCGGTGGCCTGATGCAGCCCCTAGGCGGCTGCTGGCCAAGAGCAAGATGGTGAATTTGGTCGGCAATCCGGGAACGGCCCTGTGTGTGGTGTACCTGGAAGACCTGCGTGACATCGAAGCACGTGTGCGCACGGAAAAGCTGGCCGCGATGGGGCGCATGTCGGCTGCCGTGGCTCACGAGATCCGCAACCCGCTGGCCGCCATTTCCCAAGCCAATGGCCTCTTGGCCGAAGGTGAACTCGCAGCCACGCAGCAGCGTTTGGTGCGCATCATCCACACCAATTCGCAGCGCCTGGGCCGGATCGTGAACGATGTGCTGAGCGTGTCGCGGGCAGACGGAAGTGGTGTGAGCGCGCAGTGGCACAGCCTTTCTTTGCGCGCCGACTTGGAAGCGATCGCCGACGAGTGGCGCATGCAAAACGGCGTCGGCTCGCGTCTGGAAGTGATATCGATTCCCGACTGCACCGTGCGCTTTCAAAGCGAGCACTTGCGGCAGGTCATGGTGAATTTGTTGGACAACGCGGCGCGGTACGCCTCGTCCGGTGTTGCGTCGATTCGTTTGTACGCCGAGCTTCAAGTCAATGAAGTGTCGGTCTGCGTGTGGAGCGATGGCCAGCCGCTCGATGCCAGCGTGCAAGCCCACCTTTTTGAGCCCTTTTTCAGTTCCGAGTCGCGCTCGAGCGGCCTGGGCCTTTTCATCTCTCGCGAGCTCTGTGAGCGCCACGGCGCGAGCATTTCGTATCAACGGCTGCATCATTCGGGCCAGGCGGGCAACTGTTTTGAGGTACGCTGTTTGGTGGTCGATGCACCGGCCAATCGGCCCATCGATGGCGTCGCGCTCCTGAGCCAAGGTCCAAATCCTGGCTCCTCATTTTTCAATTCTTCTTTGTGATCACAGCCAAACCTCGCGTCCTGGTGCTCGATGACGAGCCTGATCTACGAACCCTGTATGAACTGGCGCTGATCGGGCAAGGCTACGAGGTAGATTTGGCTGGCGATTTGCAAGAGGCGCGCCAGTTGCTTAAGCACGAAAGCTTCGACGTGCTGATTTCTGACATGCGTCTGCCCGATGGTTTGGGCTTGGAGCTGGTGCAGCAAATCGCGCAGGAACGGCGAAGCGAGCGCTGCATCGTGATCACGGCGTACGGCTCGGCAGAAAACGCAGTCAATGCGCTCAAAGCGGGCGCATTCGATTACCTGACGAAGCCCGTCGATGTGCAGCGGCTTCGAGATGTGGTGGCTCAGGCGCTGGCGGTAGCACCGCTTGCACAAAGCATCGCCCCCGGGATGTCTTCCGCGCGAAAAGGAGCGGGCGAGCTGGGGCCGTCTTCCCCCACCAAGCCCCCCGCTGCTGCCACGATCAGCGAAGCCTTGAATGAGCCCAGCGCTTATGCGTTGAGCCAAATCGTCGGTGGGTCTGCGGCCGTTCGGGATCTCAAAGCCAAAGTTCTGAAAGTGGCGAAGTCCATGGCGCCCGTCTCGGTGGTGGGGGAATCGGGCACGGGTAAAGAGCTGGTGGCTCGTGCGCTTCACGCCTGCAGCCATCGCGCGGCAGGTCCATTCGTTCCGGTGAATTGCGCAGCCATCCCCGAGAATTTGCTTGAAGCCGAGTTTTTTGGGGCTCGCAAAGGCGCCTACACAGGCGCGAGCGCGGATCGAAGCGGCTATTTCGAGCAGGCCAATGGCGGCACACTGTTCTTGGACGAGATCGGCGATCTGCCGCTGGCAATGCAGTCCAAGCTGTTGCGGGCGATCCAGGAGCGGCAGGTGCGGGCCTTGGGTGCGGCCACTGAGATGGCTGTGGATGTGCGCATCGTCAGCGCCACCCATCGCGACCTGGCGGCGGCCGTGGCTGCGGGTCGCTTTCGGCAAGATTTGTACTACCGGATCAACGTGATTGAGCTGGGCTTGCCTCCGCTGCGGGAGCGCAAGGCGGATCTGCCAGAGCTGTGTGATGCGCTTTTAGCCCGGATCGTTGGGCGGCCGGTGGGAGCTGTGCGTCTGTCTGCCGAGTCTTTAGCGGCGCTCGCGCGGCTCGACATGCCCGGCAATGTTCGTGAGCTCGAAAACATACTGCACCGTGCCTGGGCTTTGGCGGAGCCCGATGAAGCGGAGCTCTCGCTTCGGCTGGGTTTCGACACAAACCCTGAGACGCCACATGCGGGCGCAGAGTGCCTAAGTGCTGCGAACCAGGAGGCTCAGCAGAACCTAGGCCAAGCGGCCAACGCCTCTGAATGGCGGCAGGGCGCCTCTGGGCTCCCATCTGATCTGACCGCCTACTTGGATGCGCAGGAGCGGGCGATTTTGCTGCACGCGCTGCAACAGCACCAATTCAACCGCACGGCGGCTGCACAGCAGCTCGGGATCAGCTTGCGCCAGATTCGCTACCGGATCGCGCGGCTTGGCATCGAGCTGCCAGCCGCTGCCGCGGCCTCCGAGGAGTGATCGGCAGGTCGCGCCCTGCCTGTCGCTATAAAAAACGTAGCTATTCCCACAATACCTACTAGGACAGAGGTCAGAAAAGCGCCCAAAAGAGGCTTTTCAGCGCACTTATTGAGCCTACAAAGTGCGTGAACTTGTAAACTTGTGAACCAAGCGCAAACACTAGCCCTAGTGTGTTGCGCAGGCCCCAGACACCAGATATAGTGTCGAGGCTCCAAGTGCGCCGCTGAGGCGCACCCTCCATTTCACGAGATTTCGCGCTCCGGCGCATTTACGCTGTTGTCCCTCGTCATGCCCCTTGCCATTGCGCTGCTGTTGGATCGCATTTTCAGGATCCCGAGCCAACGCCAGTCTTGGATGGCGGCCCTGTGACGAAGCTCTTTCCGGGCGCTGGGCTGGCTTCAAATGCCTTGTCTCCGCATCGTTTGCAGTTCTGTTTTGTGTGCTCGTGCCCATCGCTTTTCACGCGCGGTGCGAGTTGCTTTTTTTGTTGATTTGAATTTTTGCCATGACCACCCTTGCTCCTTCGTCCGATGTTGTTCACCGCGCCGCTGAGGAGGCTCGCGGCGGTGGCAATGCCGGTTCTTCTTCGGCTGCACTCGAGGGCTACCAAATCATCCGCCGCAACGGCTCGGTGGTGCCCTTCGACCCGGCCAAGATTTCAGTGGCGCTGATGAAGGCATTTTTGGCGGTGCACGGCACGCAAGGCGCGGCTTCTTCCAGCATGCGCAGCGTGATCGAAGGCTTGACCCAATCGGTGGTGCGAGCCCTCCTGCGTTCCCGTCCGGGCGGCGGCACCTTTCACATCGAAGACGTGCAAGACGCTGCTGAGCTTGGATTGATGCGAGGCGGGCAGCATGAAGTGGCCCGTGCCTACGTGCTGTACCGCGAGCGCCGCGCGCAAGAGCGGGCTCAGCAGCGCGTCAACAACGTGGACCAGGCCGCCCCCGTGGTGACCCTGCATGTGCTGGATCGCGGTGAGCGCGTGCCTTTGGACCGGGCCGCGCTGCATTCGCTGATCGAAAGCGCGTGTGCTGGGTTGAATACCGACGTGCGCGCCCAGCCCATTTTGCTGGAGACGGAACGCAATCTGTACGACGGCGTGCCCATCGATGAGGTGTACAAGGCCAGCATCTTGGCCGCACGCACCCTGATCGAGAAGGATCCCGATTATTCGTTTGCCACCGCGCGCCTGCTGTTGCACACGATTCGCAAAGAAATCATGGGCGAGGCACTCACCCAGGCGCAAATGGCCGAGGCTTATCCGGAGTACTTTGGCGAATTCATCAAGCGTGGCGTGAAGGCCGAATTGCTTGACGACAAGATGCTGCAATTTGACTTGATCAGGTTGGGTGCGGCACTCAAGCCTGAGCGCGACTTGCAGTTCGATTACCTGGGCTTGCAGACCCTTTTTGATCGCTACTTCTTGCACATCAGCAAGCAGCGAATCGAAATGCCGCAAGCGTTCTTCATGCGCGTGGCCATGGGCCTCTCGCTGAACGAAATCGACCGCGAAGCGCGTGCCATCGAGTTCTACGAAGTGCTCAGCAGTTTCGATTTCATGAGCAGCACGCCCACGCTCTTCAACAGCGGCACGCAGCGCTCGCAGTTGTCCAGCTGCTACCTCACCACCGTACCGGATGATCTGGACGGCATTTACGAGTCCATCAAAGAAAACGCCCTGCTTTCAAAATTTGCAGGCGGACTTGGCAACGACTGGACCCGAGTGCGCGCCATGGGCTCGCACATCAAAGGCACAAACGGAGAGTCGCAAGGTGTTGTGCCATTCTTGAAGGTGGTGAACGACACCGCAGTTGCCGTGAACCAGGGCGGCAAACGCAAAGGCGCCGTTTGCACCTATCTGGAAACTTGGCATCTGGACATCGAAGAGTTTTTGGAGCTGCGCAAAAACACCGGCGATGATCGCCGCCGCACCCACGACATGAACACAGCGAACTGGATTCCAGATCTGTTCATGAGGCGTGTGATGGAGCGCGGCCCTTGGACGCTTTTCTCCCCCGCCGATTGCCCCGATCTGCATGATCGTTTTGGCCAAGACTTTGAAACCGCATACACCGCCTACGAAGCCAAGGCGGATCGCGGTGAGCTGAAGCTTTTCAAGCGGGTGGCAGCCACCGATTTGTGGCGCCGCATGCTGACCATGCTGTTTGAAACCGGCCATCCTTGGATCACCTTCAAAGATGCGTGTAACGTGCGCTCACCGCAGCAGCATGCAGGCGTGGTGCATTCCTCGAACTTGTGCACAGAGATCACGCTGAACACCAGTGATACGGAGACCGCGGTCTGCAACCTCGGCTCCGTGAACCTCGTTCGCCACTTGAAGGCGACGCCCGATGGCGCCATGGTTTTGGATCACGACAAATTGCGCCGCACCATTTCGGTTGCCCTGCGCATGCTCGATAACGTGATCGACATCAACTATTACGCGGTAAAAAAAGCCCGGGATTCCAACCTGCGTCACCGCCCCGTGGGCTTGGGGCTGATGGCGTTTCAGGATTGTCTGTACGAGTTGCGCATCCCCTACGCCAGCGAGGCTGCGGTGCGCTTTGCGGACGAATCCACCGAGGCGCTTTGCTACTACGCGTACTGGGCATCCACCGATCTCGCCAAAGAGCGCGGCCGCTACAGCAGCTATCCCGGCTCGCTGTGGTCAAAAGGTGTGCTGCCTTTGGACACGCTGCGCCTCCTGCAAGAGCAGCGAGGTGGCTACGTGGAAGTAGATGCTTCGAGCACCCTGGATTGGGATGCGCTTCGCACCAAGATCGCCCAAGACGGCATGCGCAATTCCAATTGTGTGGCGATCGCTCCCACTGCCACCATCTCCAATATCATTGGTGTGGATGCGTGCATCGAGCCGTGTTTCGGCAACCTCTCGGTCAAGTCCAACCTGTCTGGCGAATTCACAGTGGTCAACGGCTACCTCGTGAAAGACCTCAAGCGCCTGGGATTGTGGGACGACGTGATGGTGATGGACCTCAAACACTTCGACGGCTCACTGCGCCCGATTGATCGCGTGCCAGACGACGTGAAAGCCATTTACGCCACCGCCTTTGAGATCGACACCCGCTGGATGGTGGAAGCTGCGGCGCGCAGGCAAAAGTGGATTGACCAGGCGCAATCGCTCAACATCTACATGGCAGGCGCGTCCGGCAAACGGCTGGACGAGACCTACAAACTGGCGTGGTTGCGCGGCCTGAAGACGACCTACTACCTGCGCACGATGGGTGCCACGCATGCGGAGAAGTCCACCGTGAAAGCGGGCGCGCTGAATGCCGTGTCTTCCGGTGGGGATGCCGACGCACCAGCCAGCGCAGCCGCGCACGCGGCCGGGTCGGCCATTGATCGCATCGCGGCCGCTGCTCGGAGTCAGATGGCTGGGTCTAACACGCTCGCGTCCACGAACTCCTCGAACGCGATCCCTGCAACCGACATCAAATTCTGCGCAATCGATGATCCGGGCTGCGAAGCTTGCCAGTGAGCGCGCGTGATTTCGCTGCGCTTGCTATCGAAAACACAGCGATCCATCCTGATGCGCGCTCACGTATTGCTATGATTTTTGATGCATTGAAGCAACACCTCGGGTGACGGTGCGCATTGCACCTCCTCTTTCTGCGCGAAGCACTGCCCTTTTGCTCAGAAGCCACTGATAATTTGTAGACGGATTTTGATATGTTGAGTTGGGATGACGCCACCACCGAAGAACAGCCCGCAGCTGTAGCACAGCCATTGGCGCAGCCCGCAGCCCTGGCACCCGCGCGAGCGGCGGCACAGGCAGTGGCCGAGTTGGATCGCTTGTCGAGTTTGGCATCGCAAACGGCGCTGCAATCACCGCTTTCTGTTGCTCAAGTTGCAACTGGCCCCACGGCAGTGAAGGGCTCGGAAGAGCCTTTGACGGCACCAAGCGCGCGCAGGGTGAACGCGGCAGACAAGCGCATCATCAACGGCCGAACCGATGTGAATCAATTGGTGCCGTTCAAATACAAGTGGGCATGGGAAAAGTACTTGGCCACTTGCGCCAACCATTGGATGCCGCAAGAAATCAACATGACGCGCGACATCGCGTTGTGGAAGAGCCCCAATGGGTTGACGGAAGACGAGCGTCGCGTCGTGAAGCGCAACCTTGGCTTTTTCGTGACCGCAGACTCGCTGGCTGCCAACAACATCGTGCTCGGCAGCTACCGCCACATCACCGCTCCCGAATGCCGCCAGTTCTTGCTGCGCCAGGCCTTTGAAGAAGCGATCCACACCCACGCTTACCAGTACATCGT
>JAAFHN010000535.1 GCA_013298415.1 Comamonadaceae bacterium | reverse complement strand
GGGTCCTTGCTCATGATCGCGTCAAGGTTGAGCGGCGCATAGGGTTGGAGCATGCCCTGCTTGTCCATCAGCGCCAAGCTGGAAGCGGCTACACCCATGACCGCGTCGGCCTGCGGATTGCCCTTTTCAGCGAGCAGCTTGGCAGTGATCACGCCTGTGGAGTCACGCACCCACTTGATTTCAATGTCGGGATACGAACGATTGAAGCCGTCTTGGTAGGCCTTCAGCTGATCCGTTTCCAGCGCGGTGTACACCAGCAATTGCGTCTTCTGCGCAGCGGCCAAGCCGCTGAACCCCAACACGCCTGCGACCACCAAAGCCTTGGCGATTGCGCCACTGCGAACAAATGAAGCCATGCGGAACTCCTGTAAGTGAAGAACAACCGATGATCTTTGCGCCCCAATGTGACGGCACGGTGACGCGCCAGCGCGAGGTACAAATCTGACAAGGTGAGGCGAAGCAATACCTGTGCCCATTGGACACTCGGGTTTTGGGCTTTGTCAATTGTTTTTTGCAGATTGTTGACAATCTCAATCGTTCTGGTCAAATCCATGCATGAGTCTCCACCTGCTGGATGCGGATCACCAAGCGAAAATTGCCTTGCTACAAAGCAGCTCGCTCGCCACGCTCGTGCAGCAAGACATCGAGCGCTCGATCCTGGCCGGTGAGTGTGCGCCCGGGGCGAAGCTCACAGAAGCCACCATCGCAGAGCGGCTTGGCGTATCTCGCGGGCCTGTGCGGGAGGCCTTTCGCAAACTCGAAGAGTCGGGCCTGTTGCGCAACGAGAAAAACCGAGGCGTTTTTGTGCGCAAACTCTCGGTGGAAGAGGTGCAAGAGATTTTTGACTTGCGCGCGGCCATGGAGGAGTGGGTTGGCCGCAAGCTGGCCCGCAGCGCCACACCGGCTCAGACCAAAGAAATCAAATCCTTGATTGAGCAGATGGAAAAAGCCGTGAAGGCAAGCGATACCCGCCAGTACCACCTGCTGAACTTGCAGTTTCACGATCGCTTGGTGGAGATGGTGGGCAACAGCAAGCTTGCCGCGATGTACCGAAAGCTCATCAAAGAGCTTTCCTTGTTCCGCCGCATCAATTTGTCAGACACGGCGCTCCTACCGGTTTCGGTGGGCGAGCACCGCGCAATCGCCAGCGCTATCGCATCGGGCGACGTGGATGCAGCCGGTCAGGCGCTTTTCGACCACGTGATCGAAAGCAAGGAGCGCACCCTCGTCAACCCCCTTTTGCGGGAACGCCCCGAACCGCCCTCCGCGGCGCTCGGCATCCAGAGAAGGATCAGAAAGAAAACCGATGATTGAAGTCAACCAACGCTCATACAAGCTCCCCCAGCAGCCCACCGTGGTGGTGTGCGTGGACGGCTGCGAACCCGATTACTTAGGCCAAGCAGTTGCTGCGGGCCAGATGCCTTGGCTCAAGCGCGCCCTGCAAGAAGGCACCGGCTTGGTGGCCGATTGCGTGGTGCCCACCTTCACCAACCCCAACAACATCTCCATCGTCACAGGCGTTCCGCCCTCGGTCCACGGCATTTGCGGCAACTACTTGTTCGACACCGCAACCGGCACCGAAGTGATGATGAACGACGTGAAGTGGCTGCGCGCGCCCACCTTGCTCGCAGCGCTTGCGGCGGCTGGCAAAAAGTTGGCGGTGATCACCGCCAAAGACAAGCTGCGCAAGCTTTTGGGCCACGGCATGGTGGGCGGCATTTGCTTTTCCTCAGAAAAGGCAGACCAGGCCACACTTGCAGAAAACGGCATCGAAAACGTGCCGGCGCTGGTAGGCAAGCCCGTTCCCAGCGTGTACAGCGCTGATTTGTCAGAGTTTGTGTTTGCTGCGGGCGTGAAGCTCGCTGAGGCCAAGCGTGCTGATGTGATGTACCTCTCCACCACCGATTACATCCAGCACAAACATGCGCCGGGAACTGAGGGAGCCAATGCTTTCTATCGGATGATGGACGGCTACTTGGGCCAACTCGATGCCATGGGCTGGGTGATCGCCCTCACAGCCGACCACGGCATGAACGCCAAGGTGGGCATGGATGGCAA
Source organism: Comamonadaceae bacterium (assembly GCA_013298415.1). Lineage (GTDB taxonomy): Bacteria > Pseudomonadota > Gammaproteobacteria > Burkholderiales > Burkholderiaceae_C > JAAFHN01. Next base: position 585 of record JAAFHN010000535.1, on the reverse strand, counting down.
GCCTGATGTGATTTATCTCCAGGATTGGTTCGATGCTGAGTTGGGCGCGGGCCTGGCTCGCGTGATCTTGCCGATCACCGATCCCTATGTGGTGCATCACGGCGCACTCGGCTCGTATGCGACCGTGTACTTGCCGGAAAGCGCAAGTCTGGCAGCGGTTTCCACCTCATTGCGCGCGGTACAAGGCATCGAAACGGTGCTCACCCGAAGCGCAGCCGCTGAGCGCTTTGAGTTGCCAGCCGACCGCATTGGGGATCTGGTGGTGGTTTCCGAGCGCTTCACTGTGCTGGGCACTGCGGCCAGCAAACACGATTTGAGCGGTCTGGACGCGCCGCTTCGCTCGCATGGCGGCGTGAGCGAGCAGCGCGTGCCGCTGATCGTGAATCGAAAGCTCGGGCTACCTGCTGGCGCGCGCCGCTTGCGCAATTTCGATGCCTTTGATTTGGCGCTGAATTTCGCACAGTGAGCCTCAAGCGCTCGCAAAAGGATCGGCATGCCCAGCTCCCCCATCGACATCACTGAGTACATCCGCGAACACGGCCTGAACGCCATGCGCATTGCAGGCAAGCGCGTGGGTGCTGACCG
>JAAFHN010000616.1 GCA_013298415.1 Comamonadaceae bacterium | reverse complement strand
GCTGGCACCGGGCAGCGCGCGTACGGGCAAGTGCAGATCGTGGGCGGCGCGCACCAAGGCGCTGCCAGGGTCGGCCACGCAAGGCAAGCCCGCTTCGGAGGCGAATGCGAGCGCGTGGCCTTGCAGCGCGGGGGCGAGCAACTGCTTGGCGGTGGCGGCATCCAGCAACGCGCTGCCGCTTGCGCCCACGTGATCGCCTTTTTTGTGCATCGCTCTGGGCAGCTCTTGGATGTTCAGCGCCTGCAAAGGTTTTGCGAGTGGCGAGACTGCATCCACCCGCTTCAAAAACGCGCGCAGGCTTTTTGCGTTTTCGCAGAGCCAATGCTCGGCCCTTGCCGCAGCTTGGAGCGTGGCCAGCGGCAAGGTGTCTTGGATCGGCCAGCAGGGCTCAATGCCGAAATCGAGCGGCGCGGGCACCAAAAGCAGGCTTCCTGGGCGGATATTTGAGTCTTTTTCCACCACTGTCTTAGTACTTATTACATTTGTTGCTATACATTTGGTAGTATCCTAGAGGAGTCTTCAAATCAAACTCAGACCCGCTTCACGCAGCATGCGCGCGGTGCGGATCATGGGCAGGCCGATGAGGGCGGTCGGGTCGTCGCTCACGATGCGGTCCAAAAGCGCGATGCCCAAACCCTCGCTTTTCGCGCTGCCCGCGCAGTCATAGGGCTTATCTTTCAGCAAATAGCGCTCGATCTCGTCATGCGCGAGCGTGCGGAAGGCCACCTCAATCGTTGCCAAATCCTGCGCCTCAAAGCCGCGTTCCAGGCACACCACGCACACCGCTGTTTCAAAGCGCACCGTGTGACCGCTCAGGCGCTTGAGCATCGCAACCGCATTGGCATGCGTGCCCGGCTTACCCAGGCATTCACCCCTGAAATCCAACACCTGATCGCTGCCGATCACCACGGCTTCAGGCCGCTTGGCCGCCACCGCCCGAGCCTTGTCCAGCGCCAGCCGAACGGCGAGTGCGCGAGGCGCTTCGCCAGGCAGCGGGGCCTCGTCCACCTCCGGCCCGATCACGTCAAACGGCAGCATCAACTGCGAGAGCAGGCCTTTGCGGTAGCGGGATGTAGAACCGAGAACGAGCGGGCGTTGCGGGGGAAGCGAAGTCATGCGACGAATTGTGCAGCGTGCGCCAACGCGCCTACACTTAGAAAAATGCCTGGCATGAACACTTCGCCTAAGTCAGTTTGGTTCGATGACGACAACATGTCTGTCGCTTTGGCCGACGGTCGCGTGCTGTCTGTTCCACTCACTTGGTTCCCACGACTTCTGGATGCCAATCCGGAACAACGCGCCCGAGTTGAGCTCAGCCGCTCGGGCCTGCATTGGGACGCACTGGATGAAGACATCTCCGTGGCTGGCTTGCGGGCTGGCAAGGCAGATATGACGCGGCAGGTCAACGCTGCATAGGCTTCTACGCCCGGCTCACCGCCCCGCCCGCTGCTTCACCCACCCGAGCGCCGCAGCAAACGGCAGCGCGGTTCGCGGCAAGTAGGCCGTGCGCCAGAGGCCGCCGTGGCTGGCTTGGTCCATGAAGAGTTCGAAGGGATGGTTCAGGGGCTTGGCAGGGTTGGCCGCGCCTTCGTCGCAGCGCAAGTCACGCACCCACATCGCGGCCATTAAGGCGTTGGTGGTCTCAGGTGCGAAAACTTCGATGCCGAAGGTGTCGGCCCCTGCAAATCCCGCCGCCAGAGCTGGGTTTTTCACGACAGACGCGGTGGTGGTGGACGGCGCGATGTTGAGCGAGACGCGCCTGCCTTGCGATCTGGCCACCACCGCGCGCCACTGCTGCAAGCGCTTGGCCAGCGCGTAGTTGGGGCCTTGCTCGATCACCAAGCTGTCGCACAGGCCGTAGCGCGCGCCCTGTGGCCCGGCCAGCAACTCGGGCACATTGGGCGCGAAGAACTTCTCACCCGCCGCCAGTCGGAGCGAGCTTTGCAGAGCGCGGCTCATGGTCGGCCGATTGGCGTAGGCGGCTTGCGCGGCCAAAGCGGCTGCTTCAGGCACAGCAAAGACATCGGTGGGTGTGGCCATGTAAGCCAGTGTGGAATCGGGATGCGCCGCTAGCGCGGCCTGTGCCACCCAATCCATCGCCAAACTCACGCGCACATGCTTTTCACCGTCCAGATAAGCGTGGCTGCCCACATCCAGCGCCTTGCCAAAACTCGCCACCCAAGCCGCAATGCGCGGTGTGTCCACCAGCAAATCGCAGCCC
>JAAFHN010000029.1 GCA_013298415.1 Comamonadaceae bacterium | reverse complement strand
GACTTGGATGAGTTCGTGCTCTCCCTTTACGCGGAGATGACGACACTGGTCGAGCTTGATGACGTGGCCTGCGAGTACATCGTCGTCGATGCGGTGCATCGGGAAGAGGTGGCGCAGGCATGCCAAGAAGTCGGCGCGCGTTACGTGGTGGATTCGGCACGCCCTGCTGACGCAAGAGAACGGATCGCTTGCGCACTTCGGCACTGCCCTACGGGTTTGGTGATGGTGCGGCACCGCACCGAAGAGGGCGTCGGCTTCGTTGCATTGCGGGTGCTGCCCTGGTTCGTCAAATCGCCGGGACTCGCGATGGTGCACACAGCCTCGTACTCACCAAACGGTTTGAGCCGCAGTGCGACGCGCTTGCTCACTGAGCATGCCTCGGTGTCCGACGAGGAGACGGGCTATGCGCTGGTGAAGGCCGAAGCCTGGACTGGTACCACCTCCGAGTCCTCGACTGGACAGAGTGCCTTCGACACCGCCGGACGTACAGACAGTCGTGGGTTTCGCAGGCTTGCGAGGCGATCGAGTCTCGTTTTTTTGAGCAAAACGAGCGAGCAGGACTCGGCCGAAGTGATGAAGCTCGACTATCCCTCGACGCGTGGCGCTGTGCGTGCCCGGGAACTGATTCAAGAGCTGGCGACACGATTGAGCTTTTTTTCGCCGTTGATCTGGGCGATTCTGGCTGTGGTGCCCTGCGCGGCCTTGCTTTGGGGCAAGGTGTTGGTGCCGGGCGCAGGGCCATTGATGTGGGCGATGGGGCTGGCACACGCCGTGGCGCTCACCATCCTTGTCTTGCGCTCCAATTTGCCCGCGCGCTATGGCATTTTCTCCGGTGTTTCGGAGTTTGCACTTGCGGCTTTTGTCTGGGTGGCAAACGCGTTTTCGTCCGTCCGAACCGTGTTTCGGCATCCGCAGGAATCGCTCTTTTTGCTGTGGCGCGGAGTCGCTGCTCAGGGCTACAACTTGTGGCCTTTGCTGCTCGCGGTGATCTTTGCGCTGAATCTGGCCTCGGTTGCTGCGGGGCTTGTGGCCCTCGGGTCGGCGCACCCCATCAAGTGGTCAGGGCTGGGCGCTTACATTGCTTGGTCCGCCGTGGTACTGATCACGCTCTTGGGCATGCTGTCGGTGCACCTGGAGGTTTTGAGCGCCAGCGCTCTGCTGGACAGTCGCAAAACCGTTGGCGCGGTTTTGCGCTCGAGCAGGGGGCGCACTGTGCGCTGCATGACCTTAAATTTTCCGCAGCAACCGCTGTTGTTGACTGGCGCAGTGGTCGAGGCATCTCGCACAGTGCGATGGAGCCTGCTGTTTCCCGGGTCTGGTCAAGAATCCGCTATCGAGGTGCAGCTGGGTACGGGGGGGGATGGGCAGGTCCACGCGACTGTGTTGCCTCAGTCTTCGGCCGATTTTGAGGCCGTACGAGGCGCGCTGATGCAGCGCGACGCCGCTTCGCCCATTTGGCTGCCTGGTTCTAGCGCAGATAGCCCGCTGCCAGACTGGGCGCATCGCCTGATGAACTCGATTTCGGGCGGTTTGGTGGATGTGTTTGCAAATCCGAAGAAAATCCTAGAGTGGCTGCAAGTGTGGCGACTGTTCAAGAAGTAAGACGACGATGTCCCTGTTTCACCTACCTCCAGGCCCAATGATTGCGGCATGGGTTCGCAGAATTCTGCTGATCCTCAGCGTGTCAGCCGCTGGCCTCACGCATCTCGGAGTGGCCTCCCAAGATGCGAGCCAGAAGGCGGGTTCTGCGCCTGCGGCAGGCGCTGCGCCTGGTGGTGCTGCCAAGGCAGCAGGGGCTGAGCCGCAGGAATCGAGTGGTAAGGAGTCAAGCAAGCAGCGCAGAAAGCGTGAACGCGAGCGGGAGCGCGAGCGTGCGCAGGAATCGGGCGCCGCGACCACCGCGTCGGTTGCCGCGCCGGTGGTTCGCGAAGATGTTTTGGCCGCGCCATCGCCCGACAGGCGGGTTACCACACTCACGCTCAAGCAAATGGGCGCATGGTCGTCGCTGCGCTTGCGCGGCGTGGATGGTTCGCGCGTTTTGGGCTTCAATCTTCGGCCCAATGAATACGTGGTGTCGGCCAAGCTGCATGTGAGTTACGACTACTCGCCTGCACTTTTGGAGGATTTGAGCCATTTCAACATCTTTGTGAACGAGCGCGTGGCGGCCAGCGAGCCGCTCCCACGGGGCAAGGGTGTGGGGAATCGCCGCAGCATTGACATCAATCCACGCCTCTTCAAGGACATCAACGAAATTCGCTTCAACCTGATCGGGCACTACACCCGGCAGTGCGAAAACCCCAATCATTCTTCTTTGTGGCTTCAGGTCAGCGACGTCACCACTTTGGATCTGGTGATTGGCTCGAAACCTGTGGAGCCCGATCTGAAAACCTTGCCTGATCCATTCCTGGATGCGCGCGAATCGGATGGCGCCCAGCTCAACGTGGTGCTGCCCAGCGAGCCATCGGCAGACGTGGTGCGCGCAGCAGGCATCGTGGCATCTTGGTTTGGCATGCACGCTGGGGCCAGGGGCGTGAAATTCGCGGTGTCCAGTAACCAACTGCCGAGCGGCAACGCCATCGTATTGATCTCCGGGCAAAAGCCGACCGCTGGCTACACCGGCGTTGCTGCGTCTTCATTGGCGATGCAGCGCCATCCCAACGACCCTTCCAGCACCGTGTTACTGGTGAATGGCGGCTCCGATGCTGAGTTGCTGCGCGCGGCGCGGGCATTGGCCACATCTGGGCTGGCTTTGGTTGGGCCAACGGTAAATATCACTAAGGAAACAGAGTCTGCGCCCCGCAAGCCCTACGACGCACCTGCCTGGGTGCGCTCGGATCGCGCGATGAAGCTCGGGGAGTTGGCGAAGGTCGAAAGCCTTCGCGTGAAGTCTTACTACCCAGAGGCGATTCGCGTGAATTACCGCGTTTCGCCCGACGTTTTCGCCTGGCGCACTGATGGCGCACCGCTCAGCCTGAAGTACCGCGCCACTCGCTTGCCCACCCACCGCAACTCGAACTTAGAGGTGGGCGTGAATGGAAAATTCGTGGATTCGATCGCGCTCAACGACAACCCCAACGTCACGCCGACCGCGAGCGTGACCTCGCAGGTCAACAAGTCGGTGTCGAACTCTTCGCTGTTTTTGCCGCCCTATGCCTTGGGTGGCCGCGACCAACTGCAGCTCACCTTTGCGTTCGATGTGCAGCTGCAAGGCGAGTGCGAAAACTTGCCCACCGACAATTTGGTCGCCTCCATCGATCCCGAGTCCACTTTGGATTTCAGCAAGTTCCCCAAGTTCGCCGCCCTACCCAATCTCCAGTACTTTGCGCAGATCGGCTACCCGTTCACCCGGTTGGCAGATCTGAGCGAAACCACGGTGGTCTTGCCTGAGAGGGCTGGAGCATCCGAGCTGTCGCTCTATCTGACGCTGATGGGGAAGCTGGGTGAGTCGGTAGGCTTTCCGGCCCTCAAGCACCAAGTGGTGCTTGCCAAAGACATCGAGAAACATGCTGACCGCGATCTCATTGTGATTGGCACGGCGCAAAACCAGCCGCTCATGACCTCGTGGGACAAGCGGCTGCCCATGGTGATTGAGAACGGCACCCGTCGCTTGCGGGAGCCGCACGTGTCGTGGCGCCCCCAGTTCCGCTGGGAGCAAATCGATATTGACCCCTTGGAACCCAAGCAGGGTGAGATCAACCTCAGCGGGCTGACTGGCCTCGTGAATGTGATGGCGTTTGAATCTCCGCTCAGGGACCGTCGCAGCGTGGTGTTCTTCTATGCAGACAAAGAGGCCGATCACATGAGGCACGCGTCTGCCATCATCAACCCCGAACGCATCCCCAACTACCGAGGCGACTTCGTGGTGGTGCAAGAAGCCGGGCTCGTGCATTCTCGGATTTCACCCACTTATCACGTGGGAGAGATCCCCTTGCTCACCAAACTGCGCTGGTTCCTCGCCGACAACCCGCTTTTGGTGGCCGCGACTGCCGCACTCCTGGCCATCATGGTTGCCATCATCCTTTACCGGCCGCTGCGCTTCTTGGTGGATTTCCAGCGCTCACGCCGCCCGTTTGCTTTCCTGCGCCGCCGCACGCCCCCTGAGGCCTGAAAACGGCCTTCACACTCTCAATTTTGAATAAAATTGAACCGCTGTCCTAGTATTTGTTAGGTTCATTGCTATGAAAATCATTGCGATCGTGTCGCCCAAAGGCGGGGCGGGCAAATCCACACTGACGGCCAACTTGGCGGTGGCGATGGTTCAGCGCGAGATGCGGGTGCTGGTGATCGACATGGATCCACAAAATGCGCAGCGACTTCATTTGGGGCTGGATGCATCAGAAACAGCCGGTCTGGTGCGGGAGGGCGTGCATCACGAAGCGGTGTTCGATAGCCCTTTCGGCGTAGCCTTCATTCCCTTTGGTGCAGCGAGCGACGACGAAATCGAAGAATTCCGCGCTGCGTTGGCGGAAGATCCGAGCTGGTTGCGCGAATGCATCGCGGGCCTTCACGGAGAGTGGGATGTGTTGCTGATCGACACCCCCCCTGGCGCTAACGCCTACGTGGAGCAGTCGTTGGCCGCCGCGCACCGCGCGCTGGTGGTGGTGCAACCGGATGCGGCCTCTTATTTGACTCTGCCGAGCATGGTGCAAATGATCGAGCACTACGCCGAGCCTCGCGCTGCCTTTGAGGGCTACCACTACCTGCTCAACCAGATGCCGCAAAGGAGCAAACTGGCCCACGAAGTGCGCGCCATGCTGCTGGCCGACGCTTCCGACAAAATGATTCCACTCGCGATTCACAAAGACGCGGCGGTTGCCCACGCCCTGGCCAACGAGCAGCCTTTGCTGGAGTACCAGCCGGGCAGCATGGCCTCGCTGGACTTCCAATACCTGGCCGACTGGTTGCTCGAAACGCTGGAAGCTTGATGGGCGAGCGTCCGAAGCTGGCGGCAGCGTCCCATCAGCGCTGGCTCTCGCATCACCGCGTGCTGTCTCCAGAACCGGGCCCCGCACAGTTTCGTGCTTTAGCGCGCGTGCTGGTGGCTACCCTGTGTCTCTTGGGCCTTCTTTCGCCCGCTCGAGCCTGGGACACCACCTTCGCCTACCAAGCGTGGTGGATGCCACAGGCCTGGAAAACCGCCCCTGTGGACGGCATTGATCGCCTCTTGTTTTTTGACTTGCCTGTGGAAGTCGACGGCAGCATTCGACAGACCCGGGGTTGGCCCCAGCAATGGCAAGGGATGCTGGAGGAACTCCAGCGTGGCGGGCCTCCCACCGATCTGGTGCTCACCATCCTGGATGCCAAACGGTTTGATGCCGTTTTCACGTCAGATGATGCAACCGCGCGCTTGCTGGCGCAAAGCACGGCGCTCTTGGCTGATGGCAAGGCCAAAGGGCTCCACTTGGACTTTGAGGTGTACACCGAGATCCATCCCGATGTGCTCGCCCGCTTTCGTGGCTTCGTTGCAGCGCTGCGACGCAATCTGAAAGCCCAGCAGCCAAGTCACGTGCTGAGCGTGTTTGTGCCGATGGGCGGGGTAACCGCCATGTACGACGGCCCGCTGCTCCAGAGCATGGACTGGGTGATTGTGCAGGGCTACGACGCGCATTGGGCCGGCGGCCCGAGCGCTGGGCCACTGTCACCGCTTGATGGCGACTACCACCTCACGTGGACGAAGATCGTGCAACAGGTCGCTGCCTGGGGGCTATCGCGGCGCAAGGTGCTCATCTCTTACCCGCTGTTTGGGTACGAATGGCAGACGCTGCAGGCAAAGCCGCTCGCCGCCACCGCGAAAGGCGGTATCACCACCACTCTGCGCTGGGTCGATCCCGCCTACTTGCCCGATCTGCGTGTGAACGTGAATGAGCGCGTGGGTGTGCACGGCACGAGCAACGATGAATTGAGTGGTTCTGCTTACTATAGGTTCACCCACCAGGGAAAACCTCATGTTGGGTGGTACGAAGGCATCTGGTCGATGCAGCGCAAACGCGAGTTTTTGCAGAACAATCTCCTGGGAGGGGTAGCCTTTTTTGTGCTGGGCTACGACAACCATTCACTGTTGCGTGATCACGCTTTGGCGCGGCACCAACAGTCGCCGGCCGCAAAGGCCGCGCGACACTTGTCATTCGGCCCGCGCTGAGTGAGTATCGGCATAACGATGGAGACTTGGAGGTCGGCCCGTGGTATTCAGCTCTAATTTCTTTTTGTTTGTTTTCCTGCCCCTCTTTTTGGGCCTGTACTACATCACGCCGATGCGGTTTCGCTCGGCCTTGATACTTGTCTTCAGCTTAGGGTTTTACAGCTGGCACCGCCCTGAGTTTTTGTTCCTGCTCATTGGTGTGATCGTGGTCAGCTACGCATTTGCCCTGGCGCTCCACGCAGCCACGGATGAGCGCAAGCGCTTTCGGCTGATCTTTGCGGGGGTGGCCCTCAACTTGGCCGCCTTGGGTTACTTCAAGTACTTCAACTTCGGCGTGGACAGCTTCAACGCGGGCATGCAGGCCCTTGGCTTTGAGCCTGTGAAGTTTGCCCATGTGCTCTTGCCGATCGGTTTGTCGTTCTACATTTTTCATGCCATCAGCTATTTGGTGGATATCTACCGCAAAGAAGCGGAGCCCGCCCGCGACATCGTGGATTTCGCGGCCTTCATCGCGCTCTTCCCCCACCTGGTGGCTGGCCCTGTGCTCACCTACCACAAGCTGGCAGCGCAGTTCCGAAGCCGCGAGCACTCTTGGAATCGGTTTGCGCAAGCATGCTTCGTGTTCATGGTCGGCTTTTGCATGAAGGTCTTGATCGCTGACCCGATTGCGGGCCTGGTCGATGCGGCCTTTTCAGCGCCTTCGCCCACGTTTGCCGACGCGTGGACGGGCGCGCTTGCCTACACCATCCAGCTCTTTTTCGACTTCGCCGGCTACTCCACCATGGCGGTGGGCTTGGCACTGATGATCGGATTCGAGTTCCCGGAAAACTTCAACGACCCCTACACATCCCAATCCATCACCGAGTTTTGGAAACGCTGGCACATGTCGCTTTCCAGCTGGCTGCGCGACTATTTGTATATCTCGCTTGGTGGTAACCGGCACGGTGTGTTCCGCACCTACCTCAACCTCTTTCTCACCATGCTGCTCGGTGGGTTGTGGCACGGCGCGAACTGGACTTTTGTGATTTGGGGCGCATGGCACGGCGGCATCCTGGCCTTTGAGCGCTATTGGGAATCGAAATTTGGTCCCTCTAAACTGCCCAAAGCCCTGCGGATTGCCAAGACCATGCTGCTGGTGATCATCGGTTGGGTGATTTTCCGAGCCTTGAACGTGGGCGAAGCCGGCCGGATGTTCTACGGCATGCTGGGTCTGAATGGCTTTGCTTTCAGCGGCCCCGTGGCATGGCAAATCACCACCGAGCGCGTAGCGGTGATGGTGCTCGGTGTGTTGCTCGTGTACTTGATGCCTGCGATTCGCAGGCGAAATCATCCCCTGCTGCGCGCTGCCGTGATCCCGCTCTTCATTTGGGCGGTGGCTACGCTGTCTGCTCAGTCGTTCACGCCCTTCCTGTATTTCCAATTCTGAGGAGGCCACATGCAAAAAACACTCAACCATGTCTGCGGTCTGCTCGTGCTTGGCACCATCCTGTTTGGCGCGGCCCAGTTCATCATGGCGGCGCGCAAAGCGGCTGACTTGAAGGTGCCCATTTCAAAAGCCGATTTTTGGGAAGGCCGCACCACGCTTGCACTGGAAAAAGAACTCGATCACAAGCTGCCTGCGCGGGAGAGTCTGATCGCGTTTTCCAACAGCGTTCGCTACAAGCTCTTTTCCGGCGGCGGCGAGCAAGTGCGCGTAGGGCGCGATGGCTGGCTCTTCCTCACCGATGAGATCAAGTACGAAGGCCAGAAAATTCACTCAAAGCCCGTAGACGCGCAGGCTTTGATGGCCACTCGGCTGGATCTGGTGGCGGGTGCTTCGAAATCATTGGCAGCGCAAAACGTGAAGCTGGTCGTGGCTCTCGTGCCCGACAAGGCACGTGTGTACCAGCAGCATTTGGAATCTGGTCAGTACCCCAGCTTCAACGCCTCGCGCTACAGCGATGGCATGAAGGGCTTGCAGCAGCGTGGCGTGAGCGTGGTGGATCTGCTCACCCCAATGATGGCAGCGGCGGCAAGCAGGGAAATCTACTACCGCACAGACACGCACTGGAACAACGAAGGAGCGGCATTGGCCGCGAAGGAAATTGGCAAAGCCGTGGCAGGGCTCAATCTCGGGCTGGAGGCGGCCAAGTTTGAGACGAAACCCAGCGGCGCAGTTGCGCCTCGAAGCGGTGACCTGATCCGCCTCATGGGCTTGGAGCACATGCCCAAGGCGCTACGCCCGAACGTGGACAACGAAGCGCCCCAGGCAACCGCGCAATCCTCTGCCGCTGCGCCAGCAGGTGGGCTTTTTGGAGATGCCGCCGTATCGGCCGTGTTGACAGGAACCTCGTACTCGATGCGCGGCAATTTCCACGGGCATTTGCAAGAAGCGATGGGCACGAAGGTGTTGAACATGGCCAAAGATGGCGGTGGCTTCTTGCAGGCCATGACCGACTATTTGAAAGACGACTCCTTCAAGCAGTCCAAGCCCAAAGTGATTGTGTGGGAGTTGCCCGAGCGCATGCTTCGCTTGCCGCTCGAAGGCGAGGCGGTGTGGTTGAAGCAGGTCGGCTTGGCCCGATAGCCCACAGCGCTGCGCGGCAGCGAAGCGCCGTCAACTGAGACTGGCTGAGAAGTTGCTACAAAAGAAAAGGCCCGCGAACAGCGGGCCTTTTTGTTACTGCTGCGGGCTCACTTGAGCGCAGCCGTCATTTTTGCGAGCCAATCGGCATTGTCGAATTGGAAGCGCGGGTCGCGCGACTTGTTGTTGGGCGGTGAGCGGAACTCGCGCTCAGGAATTTCCCACACGATGAGCTTGGGAGGGCGTGTTTTGTAGGCCTCGTCGCCCAAGTAGCTCAGCATCCCAAACCAGGGGCCCTGATCCACAGGCAAGGAGATGTCGAGCAGCTCGCGTTGCAGGTTGAAGCGCACGGAATCAGGGAAGTTGGTGTTGCGATTGGTGAAGCTGCTGCCAATCGTGAGCACGCCCACGTTTTCGCCAGCGCCAGTGAGGCTGGCTTGGGCAGCGGTTTCGCGGGTGACTTTGAAGTTGCGCGCCTGTTCGGGGGGGTAAGGCCCAGCGGTAGGCGGCAGCAAGCGCACCAGGTCGCGCGCGCGCTGGTTCGCTTTGTTGGCGTTCCACTCCATCGTGAACTTCACTTCTGGCGTGGCATCCAGCGCAGCCTTCAGGCGCGGGTTGCCCAGCACAGCGCCTTTGATCGCCTCACCTGCTGTGAAAGAGCCGGTTTGCGACCAGTGTGTGTCCAGCCGCAGGAAGAGCGGGGTGTCGCTCGTGCGGTGCGGGCTGGCCATGAAGGCTTTGTTCACATCAGCCACCGCCACACCACCCGCATTGAGCGCTTTCACGATGTTGTCGTATTTGCCGTCGGTATAGGCATCCAAAGGCTTGCTGGCGGGCAGCTGATCCTGGTGGATGCGAACTTTAGACGGGGTGATGGCAATCACAACGGCGATGCCTTTTGCCTGGAACAGTCGATTCGCGGCGATCAGCGCGTCGATCGAAGCTTTGGTGTCCGCAGCGTCTGAGGTCAACGCGAACTCGTACACAGTGAACAACCAATCGTTGTTTTTGCCAATCACCACCGGCACGTCTTGTGCCATGGCCTGCATGGGCAGCGCGCAGGCAAGCAGCGCGGCGGTGCCAATTTTTCCGAAAGTGCGTTTGTTCATCTGTGTTCCCTAAATTGCCGCTGGGATGTACGCGCGGCGTTGGTATCGGAAGGCGGATACCCTGCGCCTCTTTGCTTAAACGATGTTGTACCAGATGCGGATGACCGCGTGTCGCCTCACTTGCCCGTATAGCGCTCAGTTTTATTTTGCAGCGCGACCAGTTGTGTTTTGCCACCAGCGCCAGGCAGCACCAAGAGGCTATAGGTTGCACCCTGCGCCATGGTCAGTTTCGCTGCGTCTTTGCTGCCGGTGCTGCCTGCTTTGTTGGCAACCAGGTCCACGGAAATGGGATTCACCGAGAGCGAGCTGCTGGTGCCTGCTGCCAAGTTACTGAACACTTTGGTCGCACCGTCCACCGTGGTGATGTCAAGCGCGCCTGCTTTTTCATGCAGGTGATACACGCCGAGCACGGATTTGAGGCGGTTGGTGTTGGCTGTGTCCGTAAAGAGCTTGGGCGCGTCTTTCATCGACATGAAGGCGACCGTGAGGGCCTTGCCTTGAGGCACTTCAATTTTGTGCTTCACCGCGCCTGCCGCTTTTCCGCCGGGCAACAAGCTGATTTCGCGCGAACCCGCTTTGAGCACCATGTAGTCGCTCACTTCGCTGCCCTTCAGCTTGCTCACGCGGGCTTTGCCATCTATGTGAACGTCCAGGCCTGCATCACCCACGACGATCACTCGCACGTATCCCGAATCCGCTGGCGGCTCGGGGTCGTACAGCTGGCCCGCTGGCTGGGCAAATGCGCCGAGCGTGCAACACAGAGCTGCAATGCCTGAGAGAAATTGATGCCTTTTCATTAGCAACCTTAGCAAAAAGAGTACCGAGAACCCGGTCCAGTGTTATACCCAAAAATGATGAAGGCGTGCGCCGCTTTCTCAGCGGAGCGCCTCAGTTGTGAAGCGAACCTCCCAACGATGCTCACCCTCAGCGAGGCCTTCCAGCACCACTGCAACGCGCCAAGCATCGATTCGGACGACTTTCATGCCCGAATCCACGCGATCACCGCGCAAAAGTTCCGCACCTCCGCCGCTCACGGGTAAGTTCAACCACACCGCCACGGGCTGCGCCAGTGGCCTGCCGGGTGCCACCGAGACTTGGAGCTCCGGTTTGTTCCGAGGCCCAACCAAACTCGCCTTGACGCGCTCTCGTTCGCGCCACCACGTGGCCACTTGCGATGTAGTGGCGAACCACATGTCTTTCTTGCGGCTTTGTAGGCCCTCGATGACTTCTGCCATGTCTTCAAGCGACAGCAGCCCGCCATTGGGCATGCGCAGGTAAGACAAACCCGCCATGCGTTGCGACAGATCCAGCTCCTGCGAAAACAACTTCAGGGCGTCTTCCACCTCCCCCTCGTCGGCTGCATCCTCCGGTCCGCGTTGGGTGCGCGGGATCATGACAAGGGCTTGATCCAGAGGTCGGGGCGCGCCTTCCCGGATCTTGACCGCGGGAAGTCTCGCGTCGCTTGCGTCCATCGCAGCGATGTAGTGGCTGTAGCCGCGCTCTTGCAGCAATTCCACCGTGGATTTATCGATGGCACCAATCGGTGGGCTGAAGGCGGGTGGTTCCATGACCTTCACCGAAGCTTCCGCCGTCTCTTTCACCATCAAGTCCAAGCGTTTGGCTTGGCTGTCTTTGCTTTGGCCTCGCCAGACGATGAAGCGGTCGGTCAAGTACCCGGTTTCGTGTCCCATGGCCTGAAGCTCGCGCACGCGCAAAGCGCTCTTGCGGGCGTTGTCGCTCATGAGGTAGTAGGTGAGTTTGATGTCTGCTTCTTTGAAGGCCTTGCCGAGCACCACGTCGCCCAAGGAAAGCGGATCGCCCGCCTCAATTGCGAAGCTCAGTGCGGCTTTGTAGGGCGCGGGCCAAGCCGCTACGTAAGCCGTTGGCGCGCGCAGCAGCCAAGTCATCACGGAGTGGGCGATCGGATCGATTTGCTCGGGGTCAGCAGACTGCCAGGTGCGCTCGGGGTAGGCCAGCACCACCGAGCGCGAGCTGGCACCCCCGCCCAGCTCTCGCTCGTCGAACACGATGGCGCCGCTGACTTTGTCTTTGCTGAAGTTGCGGCCCCAATCCATGATGTCGGCCGCGTAGTTTTTGCCTTGGAGGCGCAGCGCAAACCAGTTTGTGCTGCGCTCTACCCATACCCGTTGGCCGGCGGGAAGCAGATGCGCAACCGGGTTGTCGCCATACATCATCAAGAAGCTGTCGGTGCGGTCTGGGCCGATGGTGCCTGTGACCTTCACATCCAGCTCGCCTTCCATGAACCCAAAGCCCAGCCAAGCCCCGCGCTCATCGCGCACGCCGCAGAGGTAGGTGGCAAGTACGCTGCCACCTCGGGCGCGAAAATCCACGATGGCTTGGCGCTCGCGCTGGCTGAGCGCCACGGCGCTGGGCAATATCAGCACGCCCGATGGGCTTGCATCAATTTGCTCTGGGCGGTTCAGTACGCGGTGGGAAAAACCATACTTCTTCAAGAATGTTTCCCACACCAGGGGGCCGTTGGTGCCGCTTAGGCCGCCAGACTCCATGTAGGCGCGCGTGCTGGGCGACGCGTACACGAGTGCCTGGGCCACGAAGGGTGCTGGTTTTTGGGTGCTGGCCATGCGCTGTGCCGGACGAGGGGGCACCGTTGCACTCGAAGCAGCCGTGCCTGTCAGTTTTGCAGCACTTGCCGCTGCGTTGGGCGCCGAAGCGGCCCTGGCAAATGCGTTCACGGGGATGAAGAATCCGGGCTCGGGCTCCAGGCGCGTGAGCGCAGCGGCGGCTCTTGTTGGTGTGCTCGCTGGTGAGCGTGCCGAATCTTCGGTTTTGCCAATTTTTGGCAAGGCGCCGCAACCGAGAAGGCTCAGGGCCAGTGCCGCGCAGAGCGCCGGAACGCCCACTGCCACTCGACGAAAGCGGTCCCAAAACAGGCGC